>JAFQGY010000106.1 GCA_017415325.1 Clostridia bacterium | reverse complement strand
TCAACCTGTGTCAGAATATTGGTGACCACCCAAACCAGCCCAGTTAAGGGAGAAGGGGTGGGAGGTCTCGGAGGGTAGGGGAGGAGGGATGACGCGGCACCTGAGCGACAATCTCCCTCCTCCCCTATCCTCTGAGTCCCGTCCGGAAGGACACCCCTTCTATGGGCATAGAAAATACATCACCGCTGTAGGCAGAAGCAAAAGAAAAATCTAATTCACAAAACAACAGTACCAATATCACCGCTGTAAGCAAAAACAAACATCAAAATCCCCCTCCTAAAAGCATCGTACCAACCAAACCGCTGTAAGCAAAAAGAAAACCCAAAACCACAAAAAAGCATCGTGCCAACAAACCCGCTGTACGCCAGTACAAATAAAGAGAACCCATACCCGTACCCGGAAAAGGCACAGGATATGGGTTCTGTCTGTTTTATGAGAGAAATTTACGGAAGTTCCGCAAATACGTCAATCAGGGAGGCCAGCTTGGTTTCGATGGAACTCTTGACGGATTCGTAACGGGATACCAGATTGCCGGACTTGATACCGTCACGGTACATGTCGTCCAGGATGGTAACGCTGCCCAGATTCTTCTGGTGGGCAAAGGCGAAGTCGATGCTCAGCCGTTCGGCAACCAGGTCCAGAACCTTCATGTCGTTTTCGTCCCCGGAGAGCTTGGACTTCATGGTGGTTTCAAAGAAAGCGGGACGTACGTTGTTGAAGTGCTGGCAGCTCAGGGCTTCGGTGACAGTGCCTGCCATGTCCAGCTTGCCAGCAACGGATACGGGAATCCCCCAGTACACGTCGGTGGCAACGGTCATATAGTCTTCCTGATTTTCGTCCAGCTTGGGGCAGGGCAGATAGCCGTAGCGGATTTCAGAGTCACGGATCACGTTGCATACTTCCCGGAGGTTGCAGTAGGAGAACAGGGACTGACCGTTGGAGAACATGGTCGCACCGTAGCCGGTTTCAAAGAAGCCATAATTGTCACACAGTTCTTCGATCTTGGCCAGATAGGTTCCGGCACGGTCCACGTCGAAGGCCAGGAAGGGGATGTTGTTTTCGTCCTTGTCGATGATCTTGATGCCCATGGAGCTCTGCATGGTGTACAGCACTTCGTAGGACAGACCGTACTGGTCATCGGCAGTCATCTTGCCGTCCCCGTTCAGGTCGATGGTGGCCAGTTCCGCCATACCGATCAGGTCGTCCAGATACCAGCTGCCTTCGAATACCTGATCATAGGGAATTTCAATCCCCAGATCCCCGGCCATATCCTTGTTCATAACCAGAACCCGGATGTAGTACAGACAGTAGTAGGACAGATAGGAGGATGCCACATAGGCCTTGTCGCCCAGACCGATGGTGTCTGTGGAAGCAATCCACCATGGCTTGTCAAAGTTGAACTGTTCCACGTCCTTCAGGTTGATGAAGTGTCCGGACAGCGCCAGATTCATCTGTTCCGTGTCAACGTTGAACACAACGGAATAGGTATCGTCGTTGCCGGCTACCAGTCCCTTGATGGTGGTGTTGGTGGCGGCGTCATCCACACCCAGGTCTTCATAGGAGATTTTTACATTGAAGCGGTCTTCCACGGCACGGGCAGAGTTGTACTGTGCGTCGTTGATGACTTCCCCGGTGAGTTCAGAAGAGGTGATGGCGGTGGTAGTACGATAGCCGGTACCGCCGATGATGTAGGATGCGCCTTCAAAATCGGCATCGGCAAGGTCGTCCATGGGGAGCGCAGGGCCGGTTTCTTCGGGTGTGGTTTCCGCTGTGCTTTCGACAGCATTGACAGCAGTGGTTTCCCCGGCTTCATCGGATGCGCAGGAGAGCAGTGTGGTGGCACTGAGCAGCAGCGCAAGAACGATGGCAAGCAGTCGTCTGGAAGAAGGCATGAGAAATACTCCTTTATTTGTGTTTTTGTAAGGTGTTAATTTATTATACAATAAAATATGATGATTTGCAATAGTGGAATGGAGAAAATCCCCGGTATGGCAGGTGAATATTTGCTTTCCGGGATACAGGAAATGAAAAAAGCCAGAATCCATAATGAAATCCTGGCTTTATCATTCACGCAGAAGGAGAGATTTGAATTTTATTGACCGTGTTGCACCCTGTTTCATGTGGTATTGGAATCGTTATATCCTGCCTTGCGATTCCGTGGTCACTGTCTCATTCTGTAGTATCCTGTTTCACGCTTTTGTATCGTATCTGGGTTAAAAATTGGGGTCAACTGTGGTCAAGATTTCATAGCATTTCCCCAGATGTCTGTTTTTCTCACGCGCGCGACCCCGGGGAGGGAAAGGCCGACCCCTTCCATTACGGGATAAGGTATAATTACCGCAAACGAGAGGGGGGGGATACACTCCCAATGGATAGCACATCGTGCAGAACGAACGATCAGAACCGTACGCACGCCGCAGGAAACCGGGAAATGTACGGTTCTGATGTGCTGATAATACATCGCACCAAAACCGCTTACAGGCGATTCTGGAGCCTGTACGGGCATTCCCTCTCTTTGAGGACAAGACAAGGCCGGAGCGGGTACAGCATCCCTCTCCGGCCTTTGTGTTGTTCAGATATACTCCGTAGTAATATTGATCCCCTTTGCCCGGCGGATCTCGTCTATACGCTTCTGTACCTCCATTGCCCGGCGGTTGGTCTGTTCCATCCGTTCCGCTGCGGTCATGTGTTTGGTCTGTTCATAGTGATATTCCCGTATTCTGTGGATGTCCTCAATGGTGAAGTTCGGGGAGATTTCCGGCTTGTTCATCACGCAGCCTTCTCCGTATAGCTGACCACCATAATCTCCGTCATCATCTCCCGGCAGCTTTCCACGATCTGTTCCAGCCGCTTCAGCACTGCTGTGGTATATTCCATCTCCCCGCACTGGGTACATTCCAGACAGGGCACGTTCCGCACCACGATCAGACATTTTCCCAGATCCACGGTGTGGGTGGTGGTGGATTCTTTCATCGTTCCTTTACACAGCCGACACATTTCACTGCTGCAGAGGAACCGAACGGATATAGTCAATCAAAGCGGCTTCCATGATTTTGGAATAATTTACCCCTCTCGACTCTGCGGCTTCTTTCAGCCATGCGGGGATTGTCACATTGGTTTTCACCCGTTTGTTGTCCATTTCCGAGGCCACCATGTCCGGGTATACAGTCACCATGGATACCAGATACCCCTGTTCTGTTTCCGGATCGATTACCGGATTGTCGGAAGGTGCGGGAATCTCGTCTCCGTCCTTCTCCATGCCGTACAGGTGTAGTCCCAGGGCTTCCGCTGCTTCCTTCTGTGCTTCCGCAAAGGTTGCCCCAAAGCTGATACACCCGGGCAGATCCGGGAAATACACACTGTATCCGCCGCTGGGAGAGGGTTCAAATACAGCGGGATATACTGCTTTACGCATAAAATAACCTCCTAATCCGGGTATTGCTATTAGCAAATGCAAGACTTCATTTCAGCCCTGCCTGTTTCAGAATGCTGTTGTATGTTCCTGCCGGAAGGTCACCGGAGTGCATGGGAACTGTCACCTTGCCGGGTTTGACAGGATGTTTCAGCTGGATATGAGATCCCTTTGTCCGGTTCGGCACCTCTATCCAACCATCTTTATGCAGGAGTTTCAATACTTCTTTGGCTGTCGGCGGCATTGTTTCCACACCTCCTTATGGTATTATTATACGCCTGTTTTATGCGCCTGTCAAGAGAGAGGGCGTATTTTTCGGGCGTATAACGTAAATGTTCTGTGAACGGACAGGGTCAGATTTCTTCCCCGGTGTCATTCATCGTGAAGGTAGCGGTATACGTGCATTCCAGTGCATCTGCTATTTCACGAATATCCCTTTCCGTGAAGTTGTCCCGGCTCATTTTGTTTGAGAAATTCTGCCGTGATACCCCCAGTTTATCCGCAAGCTGTCCTAATGTCATGTTACGGCGTTTCAGAATGATTTTGATTTTTTCGCCCATCGTAATCGGCATTTCTGCCACCTCCTCTCTTTGTTACATTATACACTATTTAATGTCTGCTGTCAATAAATACGTGGAAAAATAAATTAAATAATTTCATTTATCTATTGACAAAAGACACGATATAGTGTATACTATGGTCACAGGGTAAGGGGAACAGTAGAGATTCGGCATGGTCGAAACGGAGCCGCCGGAAACAGATGTGAGCGGATGCAAAACCGGAAACAGACTCGGCAGCTGTGTTCCCCGAACCTGTAATACCATCAGACATCCGAAGATATGAAACAGGAGACTACGAAATGGAAAGAGCAATGCTGGAAAAGAAGATCAAATGGGCTATGGATCGGGTAAGCACGGACACGCTGATCTGGGTATACGATATTTTATGCAACAATATAGATTTCACAATGGGAGCAGAACAGCCCACTGTCAGAAAAAACGGAAACAGCCGCAACGATGCAGAGTACCAACGCAGCAATTCTCATAAAGGCGCATAAAACATGTGGAGCCTGATTCCTGCAGAAGAAGGACAGCGAACCGGAATCCACACCTGCCATCGGACAGGATCATTATACACTTGTCCGGTTGGGATTCGGTTTCTTCGAGCCCGGCGGATGTCAAGTATGCACAATTTTCAAAAAAACAGAAATTTTTTATACAAGAGGTTTTATTATGAATACACTATTGAGCTATAACCAGGCTTTGGCTTTGTTTGAAGAACAGTCCGTTCTCTTTGGAAAGAGAGATGGTGTCCCGGAAGAATGGGCAGAAGAGTATTTCGGAGAAGAAGTTATGTCCCGTGTAAAAAAATCTTGTCTGGAAACAAAACCATCTGATTACGGTAGTTACTTCAACGGATACGGGATAGGTGATTATACAGCATTGTACGTTACCAAAGAGGGATTTCTCAGACTGGTTACATACAGCAATGTTCGTGAGCTGCAAAGAAAATACAGCAGGATAAATACACAAAAACGCAAAGATCAAGAGGGCGAATAACCCTCTTTCTTGTTTGCGGAAAGGTTAACGCCTCCCACACCTGCAAAGGGGTCTCCGTTTTGGGACATCCTTTTTTGTAAAACACCCCTCTTCCAATCGGATTTTTCACAGGAGGGGCTCCTCTTTTTCCCCGCCGGTTTCCGGAAGTGATTTTTTTCTGTGTAAATTTTTTCCGCCCATGCGCTCACCGGACCCGTAAGCAGGAACCTCTGTCACAGTACCTTTTTGTTTCCGGGAAGGATACCTTATGGCAGGACATCCATGCAAAAGGTATGTAGTTTTTCACAACACACCAGCCGAACCCGATACCGTTTCGTTATTGAGCAAAGGGTGTCCCATTGCAGGACATCCATGCAAAAAGGGTACGGTATTCCGCCGCACCCCACAGGGATGTACTGTTTCGTTCCACCCCTTCACTCTGTTTCCTCCGGTTCTTCTCCCTCCGTATCCTCCGGCAGATCCAGACAGAATTCCCCCGTAACCTTTCCCACCGCAAGCCGGTACTGTTTCTCTGCCATCTCCCGCCGCCACAGATCGTCCTGATACATCCGCATACTGTCCAGCACCTTCTGGATCCGCCCTCTCACCCGGTCGAGTTGGGTTTCCAGTTTGTCCAGCCAGATTTCCCGGCTCTGTCTGTTGCATATGCGGTATTTCAGTTCCATGGGCTGGCTGTCTCCGGCTTCCGGGGGGATTCCCTGTTCCACAGCCTGCATGTAGGCCACGGCTTCTGTCTCCTCGTCCTGCGGCTTCTTCGGGATCGTCATTTCCGATGTGGTGTGCAGGATCATTTCGGATTCCGGGCGGCGGTACAGCTCCCAGATCCGTCCTTCCAGCCATTCTTCCTTCACCCGGAGCTTCTGCAGAGAGAGCTTCAGGTTCGCCCATATGTCCCCGCTCATGGCTCTGATTTCTTCCAGCACAGCGGGATCTATGTCCTCGTCCTGTACGTTTCGGTATGCCCCGTGGGTCATGGCATTTCCGTTCCCGGCAGGGGCTCCGTTCTGTCTGCCTGTGTCTTCCCAGCCGTCTTTCCTGCGCCAGCGGCGGATGGTCACGACAGACACGCCTGCGGTTTCGGCAAGCTGTTTTTCCGTGGCGGTTCTGCCGGAGTCCTCCCAGACCTGCCGGATTCTGTCCCGCATGGGGTGTTGTTTGCTGTTCATATGTTCTCCTCCTGTTCGTTTGTTTTGCATTTTTCCGGAGTCGGGCACAGATCCCACAGCAGGACGGCCAGTGTTTCGGCTGCCTTGTCCCGCTGTACTCTGCACCATGCTTCGCTTTTGCCGGTCTGGGCGGCGATACTGACCCATGTACGGTTCCGGATATAGAATTCTCTGACCAGACGCCGCTGGTGAAAGGGCAGTTTTTCGATTTCCGCCAGAATCCGGGTGTATGTCTGCTGTTTCCCGGCAAGCTCCGGTGTCCATTCCCGGTAGTTCCGGCAGTACTGCAGCTCCCCCGGCCACTGCCCCGCCCACCGCAGAAGCGATATGACCCATGCTATTCTGTGGTTTGCCATTGTACCAAAGTCCCCCCTGTGTGGTGTCAGATCCCCAGAATTTCCCGCATTTCCGGATACCGGGCGGCGGCTTCTTTTCCGCTGTCCTGCCTGTTCATGGATTTGCATCAACAGGACGACGCAGTTTGTCATGCATAGTCTTATATCGTTCTGCCGCTTTTCGATTCCGTCTGCCAGTTGGTTTGACTTCCTCCGGGTGACAGGCTTCCATGACCCGGCTGTATATTCGTTTGTTCTGTTTATCAGTCGGATTTCGGATTTCATCCCATGTCAGATTGGCAGTTATGATCATCGGCAGACCGCTCCGCAGACGGTAGTCAATAATCTGGTATATGTTCTCATACATCCATGGGCTTGTCCGTTCTGCTCCCAAATCATCCAGAACCAGCAGTCTGTAACGGTCAAGACTGTACAGATACTCGTTTTTATTGTCCGTTTTGAATAGATCATTGGCAAGACTGATCAGGGTACGCATAAGACAGGGAATCCCCTTATCCACCAGATCATTTACTACAGCAGCGGCAGCATAGCTCTTTCCTCCGTCCACATCCCCGAACAGCAGCAGCCCGAACCATTCTGCTTTATCCGAGACGGCGGTTATATTGGCAAAGTTCTTAGCTATGTTGGTCAGGGTTGGTGTATCTCCATCATCATTGGCAAAGGTTTTTTCGTACATTCCGGCAGTATCAAAGGCAAATTTCCGAAGATCGGCTATTTTTTCACGCTGTTCGGCTTCTTTCTTTTTTTGTTCGGCTTCCTTTCGGCACTGGCAGGGAGTACCTACATACAAATAGCCCACACCACACATACCAGGGACAATACAGCGTTTCGGGGTGTGGCATTTCCCGCAGTGAAGGATACCGTCAACGGTATAATCTCCTTCTTCTTCCGGGTTTTCCTTATCGGCTATGTATATAACTTCTGCCATTGCATTGGCCATTGGATTTTGATAGTTTTCCATCTGTTCCTCCCTCTCTGTCAATCGTCAAATGTTATATCTGCCAGATAATCCGGTGGTGGTGTATACCCCGGCATATTCTCCGGGCGGGTGTGTTTGCCTTTCTTTCTGTCCTCTGCATCCCAGTACCGCAGTTTTGCCTTCCAGTCTGCAATAGGTTTCCCATTTACTGTCCATCCGGTACTGCTGTAGTGACTGTGGAATGCTGTAGGATCCACTGTTGACTTGATCTCCCGGCAGAAGGCTTTCACTTCTTCCAGAGAGGGAGTAGTTTTCCCCTCTCCCGGCGTGTGTGCTGTGTCCGGCTGTGTATCCATTCCCCTTACACTCCCCTCACCTAACCTATTCTCACCTATACTACACTCACCTACACTACACTGTGTATCCGCATTGTATACAGGCTGTATACATGGTGTTTCCAGTCCGGAAAGCGGTTGCATTTTCACCAGAAGTTCGTGGTACCGGCTGGGTTTTGTCCTGTCGTTCTGCAGGTAGTTATTTACCTTCCAGTCGTTTATGTATGTGACAAATTCTTCTGTCAGGATCGTAATAAATCCACGGGAATGCAGTACCCGTAGATCATCTTCGGCGGCACCACTCATCCGCATGACTGTGAAGGCTTCTACGATTCCTTCATCATCGGCAGCCATACCCAAATCATAATACAGCAGCCGGGACGAAACCGGCATCATCAGGAAACGGGCGGAGTTGGTAACGGATTTTGCAAACATTCTTCGTTCAGCCATATCTCCCTCACACCTCCCGCAGATACCGGAACACAAGCCGTCTTGCATCCTCCACAGACCGGCACACGGCCACGGCAGACCCCTTCGCCCTCTCCTCCGTGAGAAACTTCCGCTGTTCCTCCGACAGCTTGTTGTCCCCCACCTTGCACTCGATAAACACCGGTACCGCCCGGCCTGTTCTGCTCACGGACGCCGGAAGGGTACCGAACAGATCCGAGAACCCCTTGGGCAGACCTGTGGAGAATTTCCGCCCGTCTTCTGTTTTCACCGTGCCCACATTTACCCGGTGCAGATGGATCCACGGCCACAGTGCCCGGATGATGTCGTTTACAAGCTGGCTTTCACGCATTGGTGTCCCCTCCTTCCGCAACGGTATAAGCATCCTCCGGCAGCTCCACCACATCCGGCCTGAAGCAGTGCCGGATCAGGTTGATTTTCTGCACGGCTTCCGGCTCCAGCTTCCCCAGTGTGCGGAACTTCAGGCGGCTGTACTTCTTCTTCTGGGGATTGACTGCCGTTTCCAGTGTGCATTCCGTCAGCACTTCATGGGGTTCCAGAAAACCGAAATGCCGCAGAGAACGACGGTACCGGTTCCATGCCCGGAGAGAAGCCGGCGGCACGTCCAGACACAGCGGCACCGGTGTCCCGGCAGTCAATATGTACGCCCGTATTTTGTTCCGGCATTCCTTGCGACCATCTTTCATCTGGTTCCGGGGACAGTTTTCACAGCTGCATTCCTCCCCGGTAAGCCTGCTCTTTCCTGTGATTCCGTCCGGAGACACACAGACCGGCGGTTCTCCCGTCAGAGCTTCATCGAAATACACGTTCATTTCGTGAGCATAGATGATAACCCCGCAGATACTTTCAGTTGTGGTGTCCAGTGCGTCAATACCGGTGGCAATGTCGAACACGGTTACCCCGCCGCTGCCCACAGTTGCCCGGTAGAGAGGGACGTTTTCTTCTTCTGCCCCCAGATCGGCATAGTATTTCGCCAGTTTCTCCCCACCAGATGCATATACATCAAAGGGCAGTACAGGCACCGCTGCCGGTTCGATCAGAGACAGTTTCCGGTTTTCAATAGTGCTTTGGATAATTCCTGTCATTTCTCTTTTCCTCCTTTTTCCCCTGTTTTTGTCATTCTTTCACGTTGAACTGTCGGTATTCGGTGATTTTCTGATACGGTTTCATGTCAATTTCCGGATGCTCCCGGATGAATTTCTTCATGTCGTAGGTGGTGCGCTGCCGTTTCTTCCACTGCACTGTGTAGGAATCGCTGTACCCCCGTTCGCTTTCGGCCATCTGCATCATAATCCGCTGTTTGTTTTCCTCAAGCTGCTTTCCCAGCGTTTCCATTTCCTGCCGGATTTCCTCATACCGGCACAGAGTATCTTCGTCAATCCGGCTATCCGGTGCGCTGTCGTCCCGGTAGATCTGCCCCAGAGCGGCCGTGGTGGCTTCCGTACCGTCCGGCGGGGGTGGAACATCCGGCAGCACATAATTCTCCCAGAACGCCGTTTCCTGCGCCATCAGTGCGTCAATCTCCGCCTGGTCCCTCTCGATGGTGAAGATATAGAACCCTCTCCCAAGAACCATGATGGCAAGGTACCAGCGGTCGTACCCGGTGACAGCCAGATAATGCACACACTGGACATAGTAGGCGGGCGGATACTTCCCGTTTTCCAGATCGGCGGCAGCGTAGGGATCCGACATGGTTTTGCATTCCAGCCCGGCGCTCTCGCCTTCCACTTTTCTGTCAATGTCTCCGTGAGAATACGGGTAGAGAGGGTTGTAGATCATCTGCTGTCGGCGGTGTACCTTCTTACCGGTCTCCTCACAGAACCGTTTTGCTACGATGGGTTCAAACTCCCGCCCCTGCCGCATGGCTTCGTTGTCCGGCTGCGGGGGAATACGGCCTGTTTTCTCTCCCCAGATGGTCATGGGGGAAGCGTATCTCGTCAGCCCCAGCACAGCCGCAGCGTCACTGCCGCCGATGGATCCACGCCGCAGTATGAGCCAGTCTGAACGGGGCATATTGGCTGTGGGGATAGTTTTTCTTTGCATTTTTCTCCAATCAATCACGAATTTTTCTGTTCCTCAAGCCACTTTTTCAGTGCATCGGTAGGAACAAGCTGTCTTTTACCTATCCGAACAACCGGAAATCCCGGGGTTTTGGCAAGGTTGTAGGCGGACTGTGCGCTGATACCCAGCATTTTAGCCATTTCCTTTACATTGACTGCCAGTTTTTCCTGCTCCATAATAGAACCTCCTGATAAAGTAATGATCCAAGAAAATCATACTGTGCCGAAATTTATTATCATTTTGTCTTGACAACATAGACATAACAGGATATAATAGTAAACGGAAACACCGCATGATTCTTGTTGTGACATTATCATATCACAGGAATCTCTGATTGTAAATAGGTTGCTTGTAATGTTTACAATCAGGACATAAATCGGGAGGTACTTATGGCCATAAACGAATATACCACACACTTTTCCTCAGTGTTGAATTACCTGATTGCAGAATTCGCACGGAAAAAAGGACTGACGCTGAACGAAATTGCAGATACTATTGGAATTTCCCGGGCAGCACTGAGTAAATACCAGAACAATGAAGCGGAACCGGGGATTACTGCTGTTGTCAAAATAGCCCGGTATTTCAATGTCTCCTGTGATTATTTACTGGGGACAACCACGGAAATGGCAACGGAGAATGCAGTGAATGCAGATATTACTCCGATCATCAGAAAACTGACACAGATCCAGAATACCCCCACCCTTACAGAAGAAGAAAGAGAACGGTACCTGAAAACAATACTGCTTCTGCTGGATTTTCAGAAAACAGATATTGTTCCTCAAATATCTTTACTGCTGGAAGACAATTCGTTTGTTGAATTACAGGAATCCCAGGAATATATCGAAATGATAAGCAATATGCTGACCGCCAGTAATAGGGCGAAAAATATTGAAAAATATTTGAATATCTTTCAGCAGATACAGGATACACATCTTTATACGGTACAGCAGCATGTATGCGATGAACTGAAAATAATATATGAGGAGACCACCAATGCCCAAAAAGATAAACGCCAAGAATAACGGTACCGTCAGGCAGCGTCCCGACGGCCGGTGGGAAGCCCGTGCCACCATTGCCGGGAAACGCCGCTCCTTCTATGCCGACCGGCAGTCCGACGCCCTCAAGGCCATGCGTGCCGCCCAGAAAGCCGCAGACGACGGGAATTATCTGGAACCCACACGGATCACCGTTTCCGCATGGCTGGACACCTGGCTGCACGAATACGCCGCCAACACCTGCAAACCCCTGACCCTCTCCACCTACCAGAGCCGGATAGAAACCCACATCCGCCCGGCTCTGGGGAAAATAAAGCTCACCGACCTGACCGCCGCCCACGTGCAGACCTTCTATAACGACCTGACCCGAAACAAGGGCCTTGCCCCGAAAACGGTGAACAGCGTCCACGGGATCCTTCACAAAGCACTGACACAGGCGGTCAAGCTTCGGTACATTGGATACAACCCCGCCGACGCCTGCGACACGCCCCGCCTGACCCAGAGAGAAATCACCCCGCTTTCGGAATCGGAAATTACCGCCTTTCTCGCAGAGCTGCACCGGAGCGAAGAACCGCTGTCCCGCCTGTTCCGTGTGGCTCTGTTCACGGGGATGCGGGAGGGCGAGATCTGCGGACTGCCGTGGGATGCGGTGGACTTTGCATCCGGCACCATCACCGTCCGGCAGCAGCTGCAGAAGGAAAAGAAAAAAGGCGGCAGCTTCTACATAGCCACCACCAAAAACGAAAAAACGAGAACGATCACCGCCGCCCCGTTTGTTATGGATCTGCTCCGGGAAGAATACACCGCCCAGAGAAAAGCCAGACTGGCCGCCGGACTGATCTGGAAGAACGAATGGAACCTTGTCTTCACCAACGCCATTGGGGAACACATCGTTCCGCAGACCGCACTGAAGCGGTTCAAGGCAGTCTGTACCCGGATCGGCCGCCCGGATGGAGAAATTCATAGAAAAAGTAAACGCCTGAACCCGGGTTTATGCCCCCGGAAAAATGGGGTAGAAAATCCCAACTGGGGTAAAAAGTGGGGTAAAAGGCGTTTTTTGCGCATGAAAAAAGCCAGAATCCATAGTGAAATCCTGGCTTTTTTGTTCACGCAGAAGGAGAGATTTGAACTCTCGCGCCGGTTACCCGGCCTACACCCTTAGCAGGGGCGCCTCTTCGGCCACTTGAGTACTTCTGCGTACTTTCCCGGTACAGTACCGGACAGGTGCGGTCGTCTCAGAAACACCTGCCCGTATATTATACACGATCTCCTGCCGTTTGTCAACCGGTTTGGGGAAATTTTTTATGGGAAAGTATTGTAAAAAAGAATCCAGTGAATCCGAAAGAGGCAGATGCCGTGTCAGCAGTGTACCATGGTTACAGCACAATCTCTCCGAGCCGGTCTTCCACCAGAATGAACCGTTCTCCGTTTACAAGAATGGAATAGTTTTCCGCCAGCATGGCTTCCCGGCAGGAGATATAATTCTCGCTTTCCCGGATGGATTCTTCCGTTTCGTACCACCGCAGGAGCAGCATCCGCCCTTCCGTGGATACATAGCTCACCGTGGCATAACAGGACTGCCGGTATACCCGCAGAATTCCCGCCGCACGGAAGGAGCGTTCTCCCACCGTCAGACGGAACATCCCCAGCGTGTACCGGATGTTGTACTGCCCGATCCGATACCCGCCATCCTCTACGGCGGCAGGATTTTCCGCCACCAGAACCGGTGTGCCCCGGACGGGATCCTCTGCATTGACGATGCTGTTGAATTCCTGATCCAGAAATGTGGTGATGTAGGTAGGGTATTCGTCGTCCTCTTCCAGATTCATGAGACAGCCCAGCTCCCGGATGTATTCGTCGGTCATCTGGGTAAACCATACGTTTTCGTTCCGGTACAGCTTGCCCGCCCGGACATTGTAGGTGTCCCGCACCACCTTGACCCCGTCTACCTCATGGATGCAGGCGGCTTTGGGTACCCGGCAGGTGGACACCAGTGCCAGTCTGCGGGAGGGATAGCGGTAGGTGCCCTCACTGTTGACTTCTCCGATCCGGGGGATGATAAAGGCTTCTTCCGGGGAACGGATGGGGGTGTACGGCTCCGGCAGCGGCTCAATGGTGACAGGCGGCAGCTCCGGCGGGAAGTTTTTGGTGTATTCGTTTGTGTATTCCGTTTTCATAACAGTTTTTCCTTTCTGCAGCAGCGGTGCTCCGGACAGACGGAACCGTTCTCTGGCGGTGTGCAGCCGGCTCTTTACCGTGCCCAGCGGAATTCCCAGTCTGTCGGCAATTTCCTTCTGCCGGTATCCCTGAAGGTAGTACAGCTGCAGGATCCGTGCGGTCTCCCGGGGCAGTCCGGCAAGAACTGAGCGCACCAGCATCGTTCCGGCGGAGGGACGGGAGACGGGGGCTGGAATCTGTTTCTGCACTTCTTCCCGGCGGTACCGTTTTCTGTACCACAGGGCACACTGGTTCCGGGCAATGGTCAGCAGCCACGCTTTTTCCGCCGCCGGATCCGTGAGGGAATCCAGATGGGTGTATGCCGAGAGCCAGGTTTCCTGCAGTACATCCTCCGCATCCTGGGACGAGGGCATTCTGTAGTGTACATACCGCTCGATGACCAGCCGGTGCCGCTGCATCAGGGCGGTGAATCGTTCTGTCCGTTTGGGTTCCATTGTGTCCGTCCTTTTGTGTTTCCGAAAAGTACTTTTCATATATACAGATGATCGGGAAAGGAAAAAGGTTCAGAAAAACGAAAAAGAAATCCGAAAAACAGGTGCAGCCATACACCACACCTGTCCGTATCGTTGTCATTCCGCTCTGTCTGCCGCATCCTGCATCTGCTTTACCGCTTTCGCCAGATGCCGCACTGTGTCCGAAGCGATCATCCCGACCGCACCCACTTCTTCTTCCGCCAGTTCCCCGGCCAGTCCCGCCAGACAGGCTCCGCAGGCCACCATTCTTGCGCTTCCCCTGTTGTATCCGGCCAGCCCCGCCAGCACACCGGAGAGCACATCCCCGCTGCCCGCCGTTGCCATACCCGCACAGCCACGGGGGACAATATAGCATTCCGTTCCGTCCGTTACGATGGTAGCCGTGCCCTTCAGCAGCAGTACCACACCGTGCTCCGCCGCAAAGGCCATGGCATGTTTCACCGGATCCGCCGCACACTGTCCCATGGGAATCCCGGAGATCCGCTCGAATTCCTTGGGATGGGGCGTGAGAACAATATCCGCCGGGGCATTCTGCAGCAGGGACTTTCTTGTATTTTCGTTCATCCGCCCGAGGCAGTTCAGCCCATCCGCATCCAGAATCAGCGTACCTCTGTAATTTTGCAGAATCCATGTGAGGATTTCCCCGTTGTGGGCGCCGTCCCCCCAGCCCATGCCCACCGCCAGCGCACAGGTACCGGCCAGAGCTTTTTCCAGGGAGGGAACATCAAACTCCATGGCCCCGGCAGTATCCGGCAGAGGCACAGCAGTGGATTCCAGCAGATACGGTGTCACGGAATCCAGAATCGATCCGGCGCACAGCAGCTTCACCACACCGCATCCGCACCGCAGGGACGCCGCCGACAGATTTGCCAGCTTCACTGCTCCGCTGTAGTTCCGGCATCCGCCCATGACTGCCACGTATCCATATGTTCCCTTGTGGCTGTTGGCCTGCCGGCGGGGCAGAATCTCTCCGAAGTCTCCCATTTCCGGAACCTGGAAAACGGGGCCGCAGTCCGGTGTGACGGGGATCCCGATATCGCAGTTCACCAGCTGTCCGCAGTGGTCTTTCCCGTCTGCCAGAAAATGTCCCGTTTTCCGGGTGCCGATGGATACGGTTATATCCGCCCGCACCGCCAGAGTTGTCCCGTCCGGATCCCGGGAGGCCTGTCCGCTGTCGCCGGAAAGACCGCTTGGAATGTCCACCGATACCACAGGCACACCGGAACCGTTGATCCGCCGGATGATGTCGGCATAGGGCTGTGCGGGTGTACCATGAAATCCGGTGCCGAACAGACAGTCCACCAGCAGGGCATATCCGGAAAGGTCGGTGTCATCACGCCATACCTGCACGGGAATCCCGGCTTCCATACATTTATTAAAATAATACAGCCCGTCCGCTGACCATTTTTCCTCCGCCGGAATCAATGTGCAGGGCAGATCCCGTTCCCGCAGCAGCAGGGCAAGCACATACCCGTCCCCGCCGTTGTTGCCGGTACCGCAGAGAATCCCGGTTCTGCCTCCCGTGTAGTCACAGGCGGAAAAAATGGCGCATCCGGCCCGGTACATCAGTTCTGTTGCGGGGGTACCTGCGGAAATGCAGCGGAAATCGGCGGTGCGCATGGTGGCGTTGGGTACAGCAGTAAGCATGACGGACTCCTTTTGGAAAGTAAGAGATAAGATATACGAAGTAAGAAATATGCGTTTGTACGGATACATCATACCATATTCCGGCCCCGGATGCAAGATTTCTTTGGAGAAAATCGGTTTCAGTCAGGCGGGATGCGGAAAACTGCGGTATAATACAGACATCAGATCTGAAATTCTAGTATTGACGGAGACGAATCATGTCTATCCAATCCGAAACCAAATCCATGCTGGACAAAGCACTGGACTATATCCGCTCCCAGACGGGAAACGAAGAACTGACTGCCGGGGACATTGCCGCACACGCCGGGTTCTGTGACGACTATTTCAATAAGCTGTTTTCCGCCTATACCGGGTTCCGTGTGATGGAATATGCCCGGTTTTACCGTCTGCGCCGTGCGGCCTACCTGCTGCGGATCACCGATCGGGATATTCTCGACATTGCGCTGGATTTCGGCTATACCACCCATGAGAGCTTCGCCAGAGCCTTCAAAAAGCAGTATGCCATGAACCCTGCCGAATACCGGGAAACCATGCAGAAAAAAGTGATGACCTGGGCGGAGACCGGAGCGGATGCCACAGCCGGAAAACGCTTTGCCAGTGCATATCCCACCCTGCGAGAGATTCCCCGGGACGATGCCATTGAATATCTGCTGGAGAGAAACAGCACAAAATTCGGCTACGATGCCGTCACCCTTGCCTGGAACGGCAGCTTTGTGTATGCGGAGGATGACGGTCTGGGCGGAACCCCTGCCGAACTGCTGGCCAGAGCGGGCGACTTTTTCGCCGTGGACGGGTATCCCGGCGGGGAAATGTATTTCCATCTGCATCTGCGCCACCCGGAAAAGCTGGGCAGATACATCCGGATGCTCCTGCCTTTCCCGGCAAACGGCCATGCGGGGGTTTCCTTTGCGGAAGATATACCGGAAGAACAGATACGGTTTCTTCTGGAAAAAGAAGGACTTGCCGTAAAGGAAATCCGGGCGTTTCCCGCTGCCGTGTATCTGGGAGAACTTCCCGATCCTGTGGTTCTGCCGGAGGGGTATTCCTTCCATGAACTGACCGAAGCGGACATTCCCGCCGTACAGCAGTGGGGAGAAAAACGGGGCGGCAGCGGGGACTGGGGACTGACCAGAGAACTGCATATTGCGCCGGAAATGAAGGCCGACCATGCCATCGGTCTGTTCCGGGGAGAAACACTGCTGGGGGTGACCCGGATCTGCCTGCAGGAAACCCACGGACTGCAGCTGAACAACTGTATCTGCTCGGACATTCTGCGGGAGCACCGGGATCCTGCCCTGTACAGGATGATGTACCAAAACGGCATGCGGTATGTGATGGAGCACGGGTATCTGCCCTATGAGGATATGCAGTTCGGTGAGGATACTGTGGAACGGGAAGGCTTCACGGCACTGGATATGGGGTATGTGCAGATTCACACGGCGTGGGGGATTTCTGCGGCGGAGGGAAATTGATTTTGTACTGGCGTACAGCGGGGGTGTGTTAGAACGATACTTTTGAGGGGGATTTTGATGTTTATTTCGCTTACAGCGGTTTGATTTTTACTAAGACCTTAGTAGAGGGTGTCCTTCCGGACGGGACTCAGAGGATAGGGAGGGGAGAGGTCGGTGCTCAAATGCCGCTCCGTCTCCCCTCCCT
>JAFQGY010000105.1 GCA_017415325.1 Clostridia bacterium | reverse complement strand
GTAGTGGTAAGTAGCGGAAGGCGCGCCACCCCCCTTGAAAAGGAGGGCTCGTTTTTATGGCTGAAAGCTGCTGTAGCCATACAGGAATAGCAGAGTGTTCGTTTCTGGAAAGTTTAGAAAAACTATTTTCTGTAAGATAAACATACGATCAAGTAGTTTTCAACTACAAAAATGTGCCCTCCTTTTCAAGGGGGGTGGCACACCGGCAGCATCCTCTCCTATTTCGATTGCTCAACCCGGTGTGACGGGGGATTTCCCCACTATCGCACCCAACTACACATCTATAAACTCACTCTGCCTCAGCCCTCTCCCGCACAGCAGCATCAATACGCCTGCACACAGCCGTAAATCTGGTTTTCACATCCCAGTTCCGGAACCGCACAACACGCAGACCATACCGTTCCAGAAACGCCGTCCGGTGCGCATCATACCACAGCCCTTCCGGCGTCCTGTGCTGGGAACCGTCCAGTTCCACAACAAGCTTAGCTTTGGGACAGTAGAAATCCACGATATACGGCCCGATGATCCGCTGCCTGTAAAAGTGAACCGGATATTTCGACAGATAGTCATACCACAGGTGACGTTCTTCCGGAGTAGCGTGATTCCGCAGTTCGGTGGAAAAAGGGCGAAGCTCCCGCAGACGGGGCAGATGCCTTTTCATTCCCCCTGCGTTTCTCTCTTCCGCATGGTCAGATAATCTTCCAGAATCAGTCTTGCCGACAGGGCATCCACGGTGTCCTTCCGCTTCTTCCCCCGGACGTTGTTTTCCGACAGAATCTTGTGCGCACTCACCGTGGTCAGCCGTTCGTCCACCAGCACCACTTCGATGCCGGTTTCCTCTGCCAGTGCGGCACCGAAGGCTTTGCATTTCTCGCTTCTGGGGCCTTCCGAGCCGTTCATGTTTTTGGGATTGCCCAGTACGATCCGTTCGGGATGCAGTTCTTTCACCTTCTCTGCCACGGCGGCAAGCATCTTTTTATAGCTGTCCGCCCGGACGCATCCGGCTTCCGAAGCCATCATCTCAAACTTGTCGCAGACGGCGATGCCTGTGCGGGCGTCTCCGAAGTCGATTCCTACAATTACCATAGATTATTCCTCAGCCTTTGCCGCTTCCTTCTTTTCACGGCGTTCTCTGGCGTAGGCCATTACCTCGGCCATGGTGGGCACAGAGGGAGATGCACCCGGACGGGAGATGGAGATCCCTGCTGCACAGCCTGCAAAGTCCATGGCGGCCAGGATGTTTTCCTTTTCCAGATACCAGTAGGTCAGTGCGGCGGTGAATACGTCTCCGGCGGCGGTGGTGTCCACAACGGGCACTTCTTCGGCGGGTACGATGTAGTATTCTCTGCCGTCATACAGGAACGCCCCTCTGTCGCCCAGCTTCAGGACGATGTACTTTGCGTTCACCATGGAGGAGAGCTTGATGGCGGCCCGGAGGCAGTTTTCTTCCGTGGTGGGAGCGATGCCGGTGTAGACCCGGGTTTCGCTTTCGTTGGGAGAGAACACTTCCAGACGGCCCAGCCGGGACAGATCATAGTCCACGGAAGCGGGGCCTGCGTCGATGAATACGGGAATACCCGCATCGTTTGCCCGGCGTACGGCTTCCACAACGGTGTCAAAGGGCACTTCCAGCTGCATATACAGGGCGTCGGGGCAGCAGATGAAGGGTTCTTCCACGTCTTCGGGGGTCATGGTCATGTTGGCGCCGGGGTATACGATGATCCGGTTCTTGCCGTTTTCTTCCACCAGAATGGAGGCAAGCCCTGTAGGCACTTCAGGGTCTTCCAGAATATACCGGGTGTCAATGCCTTCCTTGTTGTACATGGCGGTGAGCCGCTTGCCGTTGGAGTCCTTCCCCAGCTTGCAGGCGAATACGCAGTCCGCACCCAGTCTGGCGAAGGTGATGGCGGAGTTGGCACCCTTCCCGCCGGGAATATAGCTGTAGCCGATCCCCTGTTCCACTACGGTTTCCCCGGAATAGGGCACACGGCGCATCCGCTGCACAAAGTCGATATTGGCAGAGCTGATAACCAGAATTCTCTTTTTTAACATACTCTTCGTTCCTTTCGTATCGGTTGGTGTTTGTCGTTTTTTATCAATACTATGATACCATCCGGCAGAGGTTTTGTCAAGTAAGAAATAGGAAGGAAGAAATAAGAAGCAGCTCTGTAGAACTACTTCTTACATCTTATCTCTAACTTCTTACTTCTCCCACACGCCCGTGGCAATCCAGTCTGCCATGGCCTGCTCCATGTCCGCATCGGTGGGCTTGTACGGCTGGGAGGATACCGGGAAGTTTACGTGTCCTCCGGCATCCGGGAAAGGGGAGGAACGGTCGTATTCGTACCGGCACCGGTCTTCTTCTCTGCGGAAATCGGGGATGTCAAATCCCATGCTGCCGTTCAGGATGCTCCGGTGGGACAGGATGGCGCAGGATGCCATGGCCGTGGCACGGTAGACATTCCAGTAGGGTTCCGTACCGGTTTCCACGGCTCTCAGGAAGCTGTGGATAGCGAAGAAATCCCCGCCGCCGTGCCCTGCCCCGCCTGCCAGTGCCCCCAGTACGGGATCTGCCCAGTCGGGTTCATAGGTGCTGTGCTGCTCTGCCCCTTCCGGTATGTCCCAGGCGTTGTAGGTCAGGGAAACCCGGTCGTTGGTGCGATTGCAGTCTGCCGAGCCTTTGGTGCCGCAGAGCCGGTAGTAATTCCCGTGCTGGGCGAATCCGGCACATCCGGTGACCCGGAAAACGATGTTTTTGTCGGTCTGGATCAGCAGGACGGAAACCATGTCCGCCACCTGTCTGGCAGTGCCTTTTACGCTGTCCGGCTGGAAGGAGGCCATGGCGGTGACTCTGGTGGGCATGGCGTCGGTCATCTTCATCAGCGGGGCGAGAGAATGGGTCAGGTAGTAGGAACGGGGGAGCCAGTTGCGCCAGTGGTTTTTGCCGGGGGCAAGACGGTTGGAATTCTGCCGGGTGGAGGGATGCACATACTCCCCTTCCGCATAGACGATGTCTCCCAGAGAACCGCTTTTGACCAGCCGTTCCATTTCCTGATTGGACTTGAAGAAGGGATAGTTCTCCAGCAATCCGTAGATCCTGCCGGTTTCCTCTTTCACCCGGCAAAGCTCTACCCCGTCTGCCAGGGTTACGTTGGCCGTGGTTTCGGATAGGACATGCTTCCCGGCCCGCATGGCGGCGATGGCGTAGGAGGCGTGTTCCGCAAAGTAGTTGCAGAGCAGAACGGCGTCCATGTCGTGCTGTATGAAGGAATCAAAGTCTGTATACATGGCCACGTCCCGGTCACGGAAACAGGCGTCCCGGCAGACCTGCAGATGCATTTCCTGGTTGTCACAGATGGCCACCACCTGTGCGCCGGCTTTTTCCGCCACGCCCACAAGGGAGCCGCCCCGTCCGACGCCGTTTCCCCGGAAGCCGACACCGAAGATCCCGATTCTGATTTTTCTGTCCATGCTGTACCTCCTCTGAGTGGTTGTTTGTTTCTTCCTCATTATAGCAAAAACCGGCCCGGCTGTCCACTGTTTTTTACCTGCTGCCTGTGCCGGAAACAAAAAAACTGCGATACCCCGGATGGGATACCGCAGCATTCTGTTTGACAGTGTTCTGTCAAACTTTGCTTCAGATGGATTCCACAGCTTCTTCTTCGCCGTCTTCTTCGTCATCCTGACAGCAGCAGATGGGTTCGTAGGACTGGCAGTCTTCTTCGAAGCATTCTTCATCGCAGCCGTCACAGCCTTCGCAGTTGCCGTCGCAGTCGAAGGTGATCTTGAAATATTTCTTGAAAATGGTGTACAGAACCACGATCAGGGCAGCGATGCTGACAACAGCGCCGATGATGGTGAAAATGGTCTTGAGGGAGCAGCACTTCTTGTTTTCCATAATATTACCTCCATGAACCCCGCATTGGGGATGATTGACAGTCCGGCTGCCCCGTTCCCCTGCAGGAACAGGAACAGATCTACACTATAAGTATACCATAAAATTGAAAAATTGCAATAGCGAAATCGTGAAAATGCTATGAACAAGCGATGGTACCGGTAGTATGCGCCGGACGGGGGAAAATATACGGAAAAATAAGAAGTAAGAAATAAGAAATAAGTAAATAATGATTAACTTGTTTATTAATCAATTGAAAATACTGTAGGGCGGGATGCCCTCATCCCGCCGCCGTGAAGTTTGGTATTCTACCAGACAACACAGCAAAACAGGAAGTTTTAAGAACATAATCGTATGGACAACATACAG
>JAFQGY010000010.1 GCA_017415325.1 Clostridia bacterium | reverse complement strand
GTTGAAAATCAGCCCTGTACCGCCGGGGTTGATGTCAAAAGCGGTAAAGCCCAGCAGCGTCACGCCGTCAATGGTCAGCCCTTCATTGGTGGACTGGATATACCAGGGCTGGGAAAGATCGGCTACGGGCAGAGAAGATGCCGCAGGTGCAGTCCCTTCCAGTACAGCATAATATGCTCCACGGAATACCAGTGTCGCCAGATCAAAGTCGTCGCTCTGGGCACGGCCGGCGTTGGTCATCAGATCCGTCACCTTGGTGTATTCCGTGAAGGGATACAGTTCCTGTACAATGGCAATATCGTAGGTTTCCTCAATGAGAGTATTTCTCTCGAAAATGGCGTCGTCGATCACTTCCCCGGTAAGCTCTTCCACATGGGCCGGATACTCGTCATAGGAAATGATCCGGTACTGGTAGCCGTCATAGGTAACCGCCGGCAGATAGTCCGCCGTATATCTGGTTTCTTCGGTTTCCGCTGCGGTTTTCTGTACGGCATTCTCCGCCGCCGTGGTTTCCTCCACTGTTTCTCCGCCGCCGCAGGATGCCAGAACAGACAGAAGCATAGCCGCCAGAAGCATGGCCGTTATACGTTTTCCGGATGTTGCTGCAAACATATTGTCCTCCATTATTTAGTAGTTTTCAATAATCTCCATTGGTAATCTGTCTGTATTATATAAAATAATCCGGAAACTTGCATCTGTATTTTATGTCTTTTTCATGAATCATTTGTAAACGAAAACGGCAGATTCGTTTTTCCGCTCTCAAAATTCCGTATTTTTTTGTTTTTTCCTGCAGAATCTATTGCCATTGCCGGGAAATAATGGTATACTATACCTGAAAGCAGATCCTTTCTGCTCAATCTTTCCAAACAAACAAGGCGGCAGCATCATGAGTATACAGCTTTACCCTGTTCAGAAAAGTGATTTTTCCCACGATGGATATACCGTAAAAATCAATGGACAATCCGTCCCGACGGACGCTGCAAGAGTTTCTGCCATGCCCTATAACCGCCGCTGGCCGGGGCATCAGAGAACCCTTGACCAGACGGAATGCATCAGCTTTCTCTCTCTGGCGGCAGACGAACCGCTGTCCTTTGAGATCACCCCCAAAGATCCATTTACTTCCGTGGTCATCCGTCCCCATTCTCTGGGAATTGAACCGGAGATCACGGATGACGGACGGATTCTCTTTACCCTGCCCCATCCGGCATACTGTACCGTGGAACCTTACAGCCGCCGGAATGCCCTGCACATCTTTGCCGATCCCATGGGAGAATATGATGTGGATCCGGACGACCCGCACACCATCTGGTACGGCCCCGGTATCCATGAAGCGGGACAGATCGACCTGCATTCCGGGGATACGCTGTATCTGGCGGAAGGCGCGGTGGTATATGCCTGCATCACGGCCATGGATGCGGAGAACATCCGGATTCTGGGCCGGGGGATTCTGGACAACAGCCACAATAAGGCAGTGATCCTGTATGAATCCAACACGGAAAACAACGACAGCGCCGTGAACAACGCCACAAGACAGCATACCGTCCAGCTGGAATACTGCACCAATGTGGAAATCGACGGCATCACCATCCGGGACTCACTGGTGTACAACATCCGTCCCATCGGCTGCCGGGGACTGACCATCCGGAACGTGAAGATCATCGGCTGCTGGCGGTTCAATTCCGACGGGATCGACATGCACAACTGCGAGGACGTTCTCATCGAGCACTGCTTCCTGCGCACCTTTGACGACTCCATCTGCGTGAAGGGGTTTGACTGCTATTATGAGGGGGATGTGGAAGCGGCTGTACAGGCGGCCATGTACCGGAACGGGCAGGCATACGATGTCTTCCGGAATGTGCTGGTGCGGGACTGTGTGATCTGGAACGACTGGGGAAAATGTCTGGAAATCGGAGCGGAAACCCGTGCGGAAGAAATCTGTTCCATTGTCTTTGAAGACTGTGACGTAATCCATGTATGCGGACCGGTACTGGACTGCTGCAACGTGGATTATGCGGATGTGCATGACGTAACCTTCCGGCGGATCCGGGTGGAGATGGATGAAGTGATCCCGCCGCCCAGATACCAGTATCTCGACAGGGAGCCCTATGGTGAGGTGACGCCGGGCTATGTTCCGCAGGTTGTCCGTTCGGATGTGCTGTTCCATCATGAATATTCGGCAGGCGGATCCAGACGGGGGAAAAACCGGAATCTTCTGTTTGAAGACATCCATATCTGCGGGGACGTCTGTCCTGCATTCGGTTTCTCCGGTTACAGCGACGATTTCGGCTGCAGCGATATTGTAATCCGGAATGTGTATGTCAATGGCAAGCTGGCGGTGGAACCCTCGGAATACAGCCTGCACATCGGAGAACACTGCCGGAATATCCGTTATGAGCATGATGAATGATCAAGGAGGACTGTTATGATTTCCTGTTCACGGTTTACACATGAATATACCAAGTCGTTTTTCAAATTTGTGGAACCTCTTTCCAAAGATTTCACGGTATACATCCATGGGGAAGAAATCCCCGTATACACCTGCCGGATCTCTGCGTATCCGCTGAACCGGGTCTGGACGGGCTTCCAGCGGCCGGTAAACCAGTCGGAGACGGCGTCCTTTGTGAACCTGGTCAGTGATGAACCGGTGACTCTGACCATTGTTGCCCACCGTCCCCATGAAAAGATCCTGCTCAAGCCCTATTCCAAAGGGATCGTCCCGGTGGAGGAAGACGGCAAAATCACCTTCACCCTGCCCGCAGAAGGACAGTTTGTACTGGAAACGGACAGCTACCACCACTGCCTGTACATCTTCAACAGCCGTCCCATCCCCTGCCCCGATCCGGCATCCGTCACCCACTATTTCGGCCCCGGAATCCATATGCCCGGCAAGATCACCCTGCACAGCGGAGACAGCGTGTATGTGGATAAGGATGCGCTGGTGTACGGCTGTCTCTTTGCGGAGGATGCGGAAGACATTCACATTTTCGGCAACGGGGTGTTTGACGATTCCGGCGAAGAACGGTTCTTCATCCACTGCTATGAAGCCTATACCAACGGGAATCTGAAATTCTATGACTGCCGGAATCTGCGGATCGAAGGGATTCTCTGCCGGAATTCGGCCATCTGGTGCCTGAATCTGTTCCACTGCTTTGACGTGGATGTAGACGGGATCAAGATTTTCGGACAGTGGCGGTACAACACGGACGGCGTGGACATCGTAAACTGTCAGGATATTGTCATCCGGAACAGTTTCATCCACTCCTTTGACGATGCTGTGACCATCAAGGGGATCGACCGGTACGCCCACACCAACAATGAGAATATTCTCACGGAAAACTGTGTCCTCTGGTGTGACTGGGGGAAGACCTGCGAGGTAGGCATCGAGACAGCCTGCCGGGAATATAAAAACATCACTTTCCGGAACTGTGACCTGCTGCGGGCGGGCAACACGGCGCTGGACATCGCAAACGGGGACTGTGCGGAAATCTCAGACATCACCTTTGAGGATATCCGGGTGGAAGTGGATGCATGTAACACCTGTTCCAAGTACCAGTCTACAGATGACACGGTATATGACCTGCAGGACACCATCGAGATTCCTGCCCTGATCCGTTTCTCCAATCCCCGTTTCCGGAGCCGCAGGAATTTTGAAGTGTGGGGTGTGCCGGAAGAGCTGCTGGCGGACATTGATCTGACCGGTATCCGTCAGGGAATGATCCGGGATGTAGTCTGCCGGAATCTGAAGGTCTATTACGGCGAAGGGGTTCCGCTGACCGGAGACGGAAAGTACAATGCGGCAATCCTGATCCACTCCATTCTGGAAGGCGTGCGGTTCGCAAACATTCTTGTGGAAAACGTGGAAGTAAACGGCATCCGGATCACGGAAGACACCGCTGTGATGGATGTGCGGAATACGGACGGGTTTGTGTTCCGATAAGAAGTCAGAGATATAAGATAAGAGATAAAGTCCCCTTTCTGTGCAAGATACAGTGAGGGGACTTTTTTACAACACAAAAACCGATGCGTATAACACCGGTTCTGTTTTCGATTATTTCGCTGCGGCTGTATCCAGTACATTTCCGAACCGGTCATACAGCACAGCGTTGTCTTCCTTGGATTTATGCCATACGCTGGTTTCGCCTTTCCACAGCAGATCTCCGTCAGTTCCGACACAGCCTACCGAAATGCTCTCCCCGGCTGCCAGTACGGTACCTGTGGGAAATACATATACTTCGTTCCCTCTGTCGGAATGGATGTAATACCCGGACAGATCGGCATCGTCACCGTTGTTGCGGATGGTGAGGGTCTGAGAAGCAACGGAAACGGATTCCAGAGACAGATCGGCAGTTCTTTCCGTCATAATCTGTGCATTGGAGATATACCGGTATTTTCCTTCCAGCGTAACATACCAGCCCAGCTCCGTGTCTTCCGTCAGACGAACCTCTCCGTGTTCCCGCAGTCTGGCCACAGCCTTTTTGTGCGCGGTATCCGGATCGGTCTGCGTATCGCTGCAGATGATGGAAAGATTCGGGGTGCAGGCTGCCAGAAATGCTTCTCCGGAACTGTCTTTCCGTCCGTGATACGGCACTTTCAGCACGGTACAGTCCAGATCGTATCCGGTGGACAGCAGATCGGCTTCTTCCTCCGCTTTCATGTCTCCGGCAAAAAGAACGGTTTCTTCCCCGCAGTCCAGCCGCAGAACCAGGGAATTGTTGTTTTCTTCCTCCGGATACAGCCGGATGGGACAGAGTACATCCAGATACAGTCCTTCCTCTCCGATGGGTACCGACTGGCCGGGCATCAGGGTTTCATACGGAATCTCCCCCGCCATCTTCAGGTAGGTATTCGGCGCCTCCCGGATCACAGCCGTGTACAGCTTTTCCACAGGATAGGCCTGCAGGATCGGCTCCCAGCCCCCGATGTGGTCTTTGTCCGTATGGGTCAGGAATACCCCCGCAATGGATTCGGTTTCCATATAGGCCAGCCCCGCCAGAATCTTCGGAACGGAGTTGTCCTCGCCTGTGTCGATCAGGTAGGTCAGGCCGTCTGCTTCCAGAATGATGCAGTCCGCTTTTCCGGCATTTACAAACAGCATCCGCACCGTATGTTCCCCACTGTCCGGGGCAAAAGTCGCCTCCGACAGACCGGCAGGGTCAATATACGCAATGTGCTGCACCGCATCCAGCATGGTATCCCAATTCTGTTCCGTTCCGGTTTCCGCAGGGGTTCCGGTACATCCCGGCAGCCAGAGCATGGACAGTGTCAGAACCAGCAGGGGCAGAACCATCCAAATATATTTTTTCATAACACTCCTTGTCAGCAGTTATTGTCCGTCAGCTTCCTGCAGCAGGCAGAACCGGTACAGAACATCCGCAATTTCACTGCGCTTCACCATATTCTTCGGTGCAAGTGCATACATATATTTCTCGGCAATCAGCCCGTTGGTATAGCAGTAGTCCACACCGCCGACGGCCCAGGAGGAAATACTGGAACGGTCGATGGTCTGCAGCTGGGTCAGGGTATTGCTGCCCACTTTTCTGCTGCGGCCGACAGACGCCAGAATGGTCAGCATCTGTTCCCGGGTGACCGGCTGTTCCGGTGCAAAAATACCGCTGCCCATACCGGTCATGTATCCGCTTTCCGTTACCCAGTTCACATACGGCGCATACCAGCTTCCGCTTTTCACATCGGTATACAGTACTTCTCCTTTGTAGGCGGCGGGGTCATATCCGTAGATCCGGCTGACCAGTGCCGCAAACTGTGCACGGGTCATATTGGTGTTCAGAGAAAACTCCTTTTCCGACATACCGCTCATAATG
>JAFQGY010000104.1 GCA_017415325.1 Clostridia bacterium | reverse complement strand
TCGACTCGGCTTCGCTGAGAGCCTCTGCCATGGACAGTATCGGGGATGTATGTGCGTCCGGGGCGGTGATTGCGGGGATGTTTCTGACCTCTGTCACCGGGCCGAAAACCGATGCGGTGCTGGGCTGCGGGATTGCGGTGTACATCTTTGTAATGGGCGTGAAGCTGATTCTGGAAGGGGTCAACGCCATCCTGGGGGCGCCGCCGGACAAGGAACTGGTGAAGGAGATCATCGGGAAGCTCCGCAGCTATGACGGGGTTATCGGCATCCACGATCTGGTGATCCACAACTACGGGATGGACCGGTATTTTGCGTCCGTGCATCTGGAAATGGATGCGGACAGGGATATTATGGTTTCCCACGACATCATCGACAACATAGAAGCGGATTTCGCCAAAGAGCAGAACATGCATCTGGTGATCCATCTGGATCCGGTGAACCAGTCCAATGCAGAAGTGAACCGGCTCCGGGGACAGGTGCAGGATGTGGTGGCGGAGATTGCGGGGGAATACGGTTCTCCTGTGTCCATGCACGACTTCCGGGTGGTATTCGGGATCACCCATACCAATCTGATTTTTGATGTGGCGGTGTCCTATGAGATGCCTCTGACCGACAGAGAGCTGGTGGAGGCCATCCGGGAGGAGATCGTCCGGCGGATCGGAGAGGGGTATTATGCGGTGATTACGGTGGACCGGGAATATACCTCCAACCGGTACGGTTCAAAGAAGAAATAAGAGAATACGAAATGCGGAATGAGCGTTCGTTTGTCCTTTCGGGATGACGGACGCTTTTGTATGTGAGAATGTATAAATGAACCGGATAGCTTGTATGGAATATACACAAAAATCCAGAGTACTTCATGAAATGGGACACAATATAGCCGAAAATGTCCCAATTGATGCTTGCGTAAGGACCTGATGTGTGTTATACTAAGCGCAGGAGGATACATATGGAAACAACAAGAATAAGCAGTGTACAGGTGTCCTTCGGAGATGCGGCTGTTATGATCCATAAGATCCGGACATTGGCGGCAGAATTGACGATATATACCGGAAAACCGATGCCGCATACCCATGTGTATTATGAATGTCATGTGATTCTGGACGGAGCGGCCTGTATTGTTTCGGAAAATGAAATGATATACCTGCAGAAAGGTGAACTTGTGATTATTCCGCCGGGGAAACGTCATAATTCCTGTCAGATTCAGAATATGGAGGATGATCTGGTTTTTGCAGTAACGCTGGAAAATATCGTGGGAGAAAAAGGATATTATCCTATGTTCCTGCAGGCATTGAACCGGGTAGGTTGTGTTCCTGTGATGCTGGAATCCGCACAGATTAATCGGCTGTTGCAGTTTTCTGCCCTGATGGAAGAGGATGGAGTGCGGGTATATTGTATGCAGAAAATGATGGCGTATGAAATTCTGTTTTCACTGTTTGATTCCATCGGCAGTTTTCAGATGCCTGCAGGGATGCCGGATGTTTCTCCGAAACAGGACAGACAGAATATCACGCTGGACTGGCTTGTGAACAGTTATCCCTCTTTGTCAAAGATTGCCGGAGAGCTTGGATATACCACAAGGCATACAGCCAGACTGATCCGGCATCGGTATGGGATGAATCTGGGTGAGATGTGGCAGAAAAAGATGCTTGAGACTGCCAAGAAAAGGATGGAACAGTACCCGGGGGAAACGCTCAACCAGATTGCGGTGCAGGCAGGATTTCCCAGTGCCGATTCCATGAAACGGGCTTTTCTGAAATGGGAGAAAATTAAGCCGGTGGAATACCGGGAACAACATTCATGAAGGAGAAAGACGACAATGAAAAAACATGTAACCATGCTTCTGGTGGCCGCTATGCTCCTGACTTCACTGACGGCATGCGGCGGGACAGCGGAACCGGAAACGGATGCGGCAGTGGATACCGCAGCGGAAACGGAACCGGTGGAAACCGAACTGACAGACTCTCTGCCGGAGAAGGATTTCGGCGACAGAACCATCCGTGTACTTACGGCGGCAGAACAGTGGCAGCATTTCTATGTCAATGAGCAGACAGGGGATGTAGTGGACGACGCCATATACAACCGCAACCTTACCGTAGAGGAACGGTTTGGGGTTGTACTGGAATATGATGTAAAAAACGGATATATGGCAGGGATGGCTGACGTCAAAACGGCGCTTTCCGGAAGCGTGATGTCCGGTGGAAGTGACTACGACCTGATGGTGGGTTCTTCTTCCTATGTCATGCCGAACGTGGCGGATAAACTGCTGACAGACCTGTATGAACTGGATTATCTGGATCTGAACGCTCCCTGGTGGCTGCAGCATATCAATGCGGAAGCGGAAATCGGAAATAAACTGTATTTCGGTGCAGGCTATTACGGGATGCTGAACATTGCCTGGGGTGTTGTGACATTCTTCAATAAAGCACTGGTGACGGACTATAGTCTGGAGGATCCTTACGAACTGGTACTGGACGGTAAATGGACTATGGACACCATGCTGGAAATGTGCGAAGCGGTTGTGACAGATGTTAATGGGGACAGCAAGTTTGATGACCAGAATGATGTGCTGGGGATTTTATCCTCCGATGACTATATGCCCAGTCTGGCCATTTCCATGGGACATGTATATTCTGACAGAAATGCAGACGGTTCGGTGACTGTAAAGAATGCAGATGACCGGATTGTCAGCATCAATGAAAAAATTGTAGGAATCCGGAACAGCAATTTCTATTCCAGTGTCGCCCATGATACATATTATGAAAATCTGAAAAATGCATTTTCGGACAATCATGGTCTGTTCCTGATTCACCGTCTGGAACACGCCGATTCCGAACAGTTCCGGAATATGGAAGGGTACGGCATCATTCCCTGTGTCAAGTATGATGAAAGTCAGCAGGATTATATAACATATGTAATTGCGGAAAATGCCGGGATTCCTTCTGTGGTAACGGATATGGAAGCGTCTTCCATCATTCTGGAAGCGCTGCAGTTCGAAAGCTGGAAAACGGTTCGTCCTGCGTATTATGACATTATGCTGAAACAGAAGTATTCCAGTGATGAGATATCAGGCCAAATGCTGGACATCATCTTTGAGCATAATACAAGCCAGTTCCTGTACATGTACTGCCGGTTCATCGACGATTATCCGGGCTCCCAGATCGGCATCAATGAAAATTACACATCCTGGCTTCAGAGTAAAATTACATCCATGCAGCAAAAACTGGATGATTTAATGATCAAATTACAGGAGGATTGACATTATGATTCCTTTCGGCCATCGTATTGAACCCTTTGTGGACAACTACCTCATCGAATCCCTTTCCGGGGTACGGTTTGTGGGGAACACACCTCTGAACCGGGGGAAGATTCTCGGCTTTGATACCATCTGGGAAGGGCCGGGGTCTCTGGGGATGACGGTGTTTGAAGACGAAGAAAATATCAAGCTGTATTACAGAGGCTTTCCCGATCTCAAGGGGCAGGACGACACCAGTGTGATGCAGACCTCCTGTCTTTCCCTCAGCGAAAAGGGGGACGGGCTTACCTTTGTACCGGCAGCGGTGAATGAAATCGACTATGCAGGGGTAAAGGAAAACAACATCGTCAAGATGGACACCTGCTGTCACAACTTTGCGCCCTTCTACGACACCAATCCGGCCTGCAAACCGGAAGAACGGTACAAAGCCATCGGCGGGATTATCCAGACCGGCGGGATCTGGGTCTATTCCAGCCCGGACGGGATTCACTGGACACCTATGGCGGATCATCCCGTGATCACCAAGGGGGCTTTTGACTCCATGAACATGGTGTTCTGGGATGCCCATGCCGGACTGTACCGCTGTTACAACCGGTATTTCGACAACAACGGTGCTTATCCGGAAACCTGGGGCGGCGGGGCCAGAGCCATCCAGTCCTGCGTATCCACGGACTTTATCCACTGGAGCGAGCCGGTGTTCAACCAGTACGAAGACGGGATCACCGACCAGCTGTACACCAACGCCACCAGACCCATTCCCGGTGCGGAACATATTCTGCTCTCTATGCCCATGCGGTTCCATCCCACCAGAAAAAAGGTACCGGAACACGGCGGCGGCAACGACTGGAGCTACAACGGGGCGTCGGATCTGGTGCTGATGACCTCCCGGGACGGTGTACACTGGGACAGAACCCTGAAGGATGCATTCCTGGCGGGGACAACCTACCGGCACGAATGGACGGAGCGGAACTTCATCACCTGCGGCGGGATCATTGAACGTGGGGAAGATTTCCTGTTCTATACGGAAAAGAATTACCGCTGGGAAGACGACGGACTGTGGGCATATTCTGTGCCGCGGTACCGGTTCCTGTCCCTGTATGCGGACGGGGAAGGCGGACAGGCTGTTACCAAGCCGCTGAACTTCCAGTCGGATGAAATTTACCTGAACTTTGCTACCTCTGGGTACGGGTATGTGGTGGTGAAGGTGCTGGGGCTGGACGGCGAGGTACGGTTTACTTCAGAGGAATTCTTCGGTAATGAAATTTCCACGCCTCTGCATGTGGATGGTCTGAAAGGTACCACGGGACGGCTGGTATTTGAACTGAAGGAAGCCCATCTGTACGCTGTCGGCAGTGCCATGATCTGAACGGATTGATCTTTGGGAAAACAGAAAACGCCTGCGGGACGGGAGAAATTCCGATCTGTGCAGGCGTTTTGTGATTTTATCATGCAAAGAGATGGTTTGTATTCTGGTTTACAGCACTGCTTTTTCCCGGACAAGGGCGGCTTCGTCCAGCAGGATTGCCTTTTCCGAGAAGGGTTCCTTGATGCCGTTTACGATCTGGTAGGTTTCGTGTCCCTTTCCGGCCAGCAGAACAATATCTCCCGGCTGGGCCATCTGTACGGCTGCACGGACGGCGGCTTCTCTGTCGGGGATCACATAATGAGGGCGGGTGCGGTCGAACCAGGATAGGATGTCCCGGATGATGTCTTCCGGCGGCTCATTGTCCGGGTTGTCGCTGGTGATGATGGAGACATCGGCCAGACGGGAGGAGACCTCGGCCAGTTCCCGGCGGCGGTTCTGTGCTCTGCCCCCGATGGAGCCGAATACGCAGATCAGCCGGTGGGGACGGTAGCGGCGCAGTTCACACAGGGCATTTTCCAGACTCATGCCGTTGTGGGCATAATCCACCAGAAAGGTTACGCCGTCCAGGGCATCCACGATCTCAAACCGGCCCCGGATGGACATATGGTACAGGGTGGCGGCGGACTGCTCCGGGGTAATACCGTACAGGGTGGCGGCGGCTATGGCACACAGACCGTTGTATACGCTGAACTCTCCGGGGGTACGGAGACGGACGGGGGTACGGACAGGGGAATCATCGGTATGGGTGACACAGTCGAATTCGATGCCGAGGGCGGTTTCACTGCGGAAGGGACGGATGTCGGAGGCGGTGAAGTCCACGTGGGCGCCGGTTTCCGGATGGGTCAGGGTGTCGATGGCGTAGGTCAGGGTATGGATATCCGGGTTGCCGGAGACGGTCTGCCAGTGGGGATCGTCCGCATTGGTGACGATATGGCGGCAGGGGTAGTCAAAGAACAGGCGGCGTTTGCAGTCCCGGTAGTCCTCAAAGCTGGGGTGTTCGCTGGGGCTGATGTGGTCTTCCCCCAGATTGGTGAACAGGCAGGCATCGAATTCCAGTCCGTGTACCCGCCAGGTATGCAGGGCCTGAGAGGAGACTTCCATCACCACATGGTGATACCCGGTGTCGGCCATTTTGCGGAAATACCGCTGCAGTTCCCGGCTTTCGGGTGTGGTGTTGACGGTTTCGTAATGGTCCGGGCCGATGTCGATGCCGTTGGAGCCGATGTAGGCGCAGGGGATGCCGTTTTCCGAAAGGATTCCGGACAGCAGGATGGCGGTGGTGGTTTTGCCCTTGGTGCCGGTGATGGCGATGATGGTCATTTCCTTTGCCGGGTAGCCGTAGAAGGCGGCGGACAGCTGGGCAAGGGCAAGGCGGGGCGTTTCCACCACAATCTGACAGGCATCCTCCGGCAGCTCCATCCGGCGGGCACAGAGGAATGTCCGGCAGCCCTTTTCATACATGGCGGGAGCATAGTCGTGGCCGTCCAGCCGGGCGCCGGGCATACAGACAAAGACGGAATGGATACCAAATCCGGTTTCCGGCCCTGTTTTGCGGGAATCGTATTCAATACTGCGGATATCGGTGCCGTGGGGATTTCCGTGGATAACGGCATCCGGCAGGGCAGTGAGCAGTTCGGTGAGCAGCATAAGTACCTCGGGGAAAGTAAGATGGAAGAGATAAGAAGTAAGGTATGGTGTATGTCTTATTTCTTACTTCTTATTTTGTTTCGTGGTTCATCAGACGGATGGATACCTCGGCCAGCACGGTCATGGAGTCCACAAAGCGGGTGTCCGGGGTCTCTCCGGTGCGGGAGGCGTGGATCAGCATATCCCGGTGGAGCAGGGACAGTTCGGTGCAGGCCAGAATGGCGCAGTCGCATCCGGCGGCAAAGAGAGGATCTGTCACCCGGTACAGTTTTTCCATGGGGGGGATACGGCCTTTTTTTACGTCGTCGTAAATGATTTCCATCAGCAGATCCCGTCCGGGTCTGTCCGGCGTCATATAGTCCAGTCCGAACCGGGTCAGTTCTTCCTGATAGGATCCGGAGGACAGGGTGCCGGTGGTGGCAAGGATGGCGGCTTTCTGCAGGCCGGAGCGTTTCAGATGGAGCACCGTTTCCGTGATGATGCTGGGGACGGGGACTGTGACGGCACGGCGGACTTCGTGGATGAAGTAGTGGGCGGTGTTGCAGGGGATCACAATGGCTGTGGCGCCGAACTGTTCCAGTGCTTTTGCGTCCCGGATCATCCAGGGCAGGGGAGAGTCATCGCTGTTTCCCAGAATGAAGTCGGTGCGGTCGGGGGTGGAGGCGCGGCTGGACAGGATGATGTTGATGTGGTCCTGATCCTTGTCCGCTCTGGTATGGGTGGTGATCAGTTCATAGAAGTAGGCGCTGGCATAGGGGCCAAGACCGCCCAGGATCCCCAGAAGGGGTGTGTTTTCCTGTGGTTTCATGGGTATTGTACGTCCTCCGGGGATTTGATATGCGGGGATGGGGATTATCTGTATTTTTTACAGTAGGTTTTGTATTTCTTCTTCTGCCGGCGCAGCTGTTCCAGTACGCAGATCAGGCGCAGGGGATTTTTCAGCATGTCGGCCGGGTACCAGAGGGAAGAGGATTCCTTGCCTGCTCTGGTCAGGGCTTTTGCCTTTTCCACCATGGCTTCGTCATCGGTGTAGGCGTAGGCAACGCTCTTGGGGATCAGGTGCCAGAATACTTCGTTTTCGCAGCTGTTGCAGTCGTCCCCTTCGGATTCGTAGACTTCACAGGCCAGCTCCGCCACATTCACACCGGCGGCGGTCATGTAGTAGTTGCTTCTGCCGTGGCGCAGGTTGATCTCGAAAAGGCGGAAGTCGGTGGGATCGTCCCCGCACTTGATGTCGAAGTTGGCATATCCGGTGTAGCCGATGGATTCCAGCATGTCCTTGATTTTTCCGGCGATGGGCAGGGTGGACACCGGTTCGGTCAGGATGGCGGCGTGGTTGCCCAGTCCCTTGGGGGTGTGTTCTTCCAGCATGGTGTGTCCCAGACACATGGCACGGACTTTGCCCCGCTGGTCGGAGAAGGTGGTGAACACCCGCATATGGGAGTCGCCGCCGGGGATCATTTCCTGCAGGATCATCTTTTCCGGATAACCGGATGCGTAGATTTCATTTACAATCTTTGCCGCTTCTTCCGGGGTATCGGCGGAATAGACCTTCTTCATGCCGTCAAAGGGGAACTTCCAGTAGTCCACGGAGGAAGAGGGCTTGACAATGATGGGATAGGGGAAGCCCAGGGTTTCGGGGGAGTAGTCGTCGGCGGGCTTTTCCAGAATCACGGTTTTGGGATAGGGCAGGCCGAACCTGTCGCAGGTTTCGTAAAATTCCGCTTTTTTGGAAATGGAGGTCAGCAGGTGTTCCGGGGGATAGGGGGTGATGAAATCGGACAGCTCCTCCCGGTTCCGGATGATCATGGCGGCATAGTCGTCGGTACAGCCGAACAGAACCATTTTGTCCCCGATATGGGCATCGGCAAAGCGGTGGAGGGTGTCCAGCATCACTTCATCTTTGTCCATGTCGGGTACGATGGTGAAGTGGATGATGGTGGAATATTTGGAGGGGGCAATGGCGTAGCGGCCGAATGCGTAGGACTTTACGCCGTATTTTTCATGAAACGCCCGGGCCAGGTTGTAGCAGTTCAGGTCTGCACCCAGGATGACGGGAGTGATTGTTTTGGACATTTGGCACCTCGAAACAAGATAAGAGATAGGATAGCAGAGATATGCATCATGCAAATACTGCGGCGGGGTTCAGAGCGGTTTCCCGGAGCAGGCGGCCGGTATCGGCGTACGGATTCCAGAGAAGTTCTCCGCAGAGCAGTACCGGGAACCAGGGAGCCGACTCGAACATGCCGTCTTCCACCAGCACAAGGGCGGTATAATTGCCGTTCTTTTTGTCGCACAGGTGGCGGAAGGTGGTCTGGGCATACCAGGCGTTTTCCATCCAGTAGGCCTGCAGGTATCGCCAGAGGGGACGCTTTTCGGCAAGACGTCTGTTCTGCAGGGCAGTGTTTGCTTCCCCGATGAGATAGGGAGCGGCGGGGTACTTGAATTTGCCCCAGTCCAGACAGATGAGCCCTTTGAATACGCAGCCGAAACGGTCGTCTTCACCACGGAGGGTACTGATGGTTTCCGCCAGAGCCAGGGTTTCGGAGAAGTCATCCTCTCCTACCCGGTTGGGGGTATATGCAAAGGGGAATGCGCCGCAGTCTTCCCAGATGATTTCGATCCGGGGGTCTGTGCGGGCGATGAAGTCCAGTTTTTGATTGACGGAGCTGGCATGGAGGCCGAACTGGATGGTGACACCGGGGGTGTGCTTCCAGATTTCTCCGGCAATGTAGTTTACATATTCCGTTACGGCGTCGGCGATGAGGATGTCTCCCAGTTTTTCCTGACTGGTTTCCGTGAAGGACTGGAAATAGATCCCGTCGCATCCGGCGCTGGCCCAGTCTCTGAGGTATTCATCCACTACGTCCTGCTTATGATCCAGGGCATACCGGATGGCATTGAAGCCGTGGTCGGTGCTCCAGCCCCAGGCAAAGCCGTACAGCAGCTTTATGCCGTTTTCGTGGGCGTAGTCTGCCACATCTTTGGCGTTGGCAGGACGAAGATTGTTCCAGATCACCAGCGTGTTCATTTTGGCGGTGACCATGTTGTCGATGTAGCCCCGGTAATCGGTGATGGTGTGGCCCCATGTCCAGAGACCGCGGCGGGAGGTGGCGGGGGCGGAGGTGATGCTGCAGGGCTTCATGGGGGCGTCGGTGAACAGGGTGTGCATATAATAGGGGCTGCCGCTG
>JAFQGY010000103.1 GCA_017415325.1 Clostridia bacterium | reverse complement strand
GCTTCAGCTCCCCGATCATGTTGGCCGCCATGCCCACGCACCCGTCCTTGTGGGCCATGAGGGTTTCCAGCAGGTCTTGGGCGATGCCGGTGTCCTCCGCTGTGGCCGTAACAGAGGGCTGGGCCAGCAGGATGATGTCTTTGTTGATTTCCCGTATCATTTGGTTTCCTCCTTCATCTGCATTCTGCAGTATCGGTTCAACATCAGATCCGTGAAGTCCCCTCTGCCGAAAAGCCGTCTGCTGTCCGGATCTCCCATGCGGCGCACGATCTCCCCAAGGGGAACGGTTTTCCGGATCCGCTGTGCCGTGCTTTCGTTCTGACTGTATTTCTGTAAAATGGATTCTGCGCTGTCTGTCACAAGATTTCCCAGCTTCCACCAGGGGGCGGGGGTAGTAAAGTTGGGATACACATCCAGCCGGTGATCCACAAAGAAGACCGGCCTTTCTTCCGCCAGGGCTGCCGTGGAGGTGTCCTCTCCCAGCACAGCGCACCATTCCGCTTCTGTCTGCCCGAACACATCTTCCAGCCGCTCCGTACCGAAGTGGGCACAGGTATATGCCGCCAGCGTATCCGGGATGGCAGAAAGATCTTCCAGGGTGATCCAGACGGGATACAGCTCTTCCGCCGCACCGTCACAGGATCCCGCATGGAGAAAATACGCAAACTGACCGCCCGCCGCCCGGCACCGTTCTTCCAGCCGCCTCTCCCGGATCAGGGCGTCCAGATGGGGCAGCTCCGGCAGGGTTTCCTTGTTGACGAAGGTCTGGATCCGGGGTGTGATGCCCTGGGAGAGCAGAATGTCCATGGCCTGCAGGATCTCCCGGTAGGCGCCCCGGCGTCCGGTATACCGGTCTGTGATGGCCTCCCCGCCGAACAGGGTCAGCTGCACCGTCCGCACCCCTATTTCCGCCAGCCAGCCCGCATAGGAGGGATCCCGCACCAACCGCCAGACGCTTGCCAGCTCGAAGTGGGGTGTTTTGGTATCGGACAGAGCCGCGGTCAGGTTCCACAGCTCCCGATAGTTGGCGGGAAAATCCGGCTCCCTGTACCACCAGTCGATTTCCAGCGAATCGGCAAAGGGACGAAAGGCGTCACGGATGCGGGACAGGGTGGATTCCGGCAGGTTTGCATTGGGCGTATGCCCCAGCCAGCAGTGGCGGCACCGGTTGGGACAGCCGTACAGATCGGCGGCGATGGTGATGTGCGGGTAATGCATGGCGGAAAACCTTTCTTGTACATATTTTCCAGGTTCCATGAAAAAATACCCATACCGGATGGTACGGGTATTTTATGGAGACATGGGGACTCGAACCCAAGACCTCTCGGATGTGAACCGAACGCTCTAACCAGCTGAGCTATGCCTCCATGTTCTTTGGAACAGTATTATTATAGCACAACCGCAGCCGTTTTGCAAGGGGTTTTTCAAAAGTTTTTCTGATTTTGCGGATTTTTCACACCGGGCGTGTCCGGCTTTTTCTTTTCCGGACAAAAAAGATACCACCATCCCGGTGAGGGGACAGTGGCATCGGAAACAGGTTGTCGGAAATTAGTCAGCGAACTTGATTTCCACTTCACGGCCGCAGGCAGCAGACTTGTTGATACCGTCGATGATGGCCTGGTTGTACAGGATCTGGGAGGTAGGAACAGGTGCGGGACCGCCCGTCTTGATGGCATCCAGGAAGGAGCGGATCTTCTTGTCGAACAGACCTGCGCCCTTGTTTTCCAGGATCGGGATAACGGTGTCGAATCTCTGGCCGGCGATGTCATGATACAGAGTCATAGCGCCGCCAACGGAACCGTTCCAGCAGTCGGTGGAGGGGATACGCAGAGCGCCTTCGGTACCGAAGATGATGGTATCGCCGGGAGTGTTCACGTGCATAGCCCATGCAATTCTGAAGTCCAGAATGATGTCGCCTTCCAGACGTACGAAAGCAGCGGCGAAGTCGTCAACGGAGAAACGGGCAGCGTCAGCACCGTTGTACTTGGGGTTCTTGCCGAAGAAGTCGGAAACGTAACCGGAAACGGTCAGCGGCTTCGGATAACCGATAGCGTTCAGAACCATATCCAGGGAGTAGCATCCGATGTCACCCAGGGCACCGATACCGCCGGTGGACTTTTCGATGAAGGTAGATCCCGGGATACCGCGGCGACGACCGCCACCGGTCTGGATGTAGTAGATCTTACCCAGAACGCCGGAGTCAACGATCTTCTTGATCATCTGCATGTTGGCGTCGAAACGGGGCTGGAAACCAACGGAGATGAAGGCGGTGGAAGCCTTTTCAGCAGCGCATACGGCTTCAGCTTCTTCCAGGGTTACGGTGAAGGGCTTTTCCAGCAGAACGGGGATGTTGTGTTCCATCGCATAGATAGCGGGAGCAGCGTGCTGGGTGTTGTAGGTACAGATGGAGATACCATCCAGGTCGGGTTCGTTGTCGATCAGTTCCTTGTGGCTGGGATAGAAACGAACGCCCTTAACGCCGAATCTTTCCATGAACTTTTCAGCCTTGCCGGGGATCAGGTCAGCGGCAGCAACGATTTCCACGTCGGGCTGGTTCTTGTAGGACTGGATGTGGGATTCTGCAATCCAACCGGTACCGATAATGGCAATCTTAAACTTGTGGTCGGTATCGTATACTTTTTCTTCTGTGGTAGCCTGCTTGAACTGGCTCAGTACTGCATCAGACATTGTAATGTCCACCTTTCATGATTTTTTATTTTTACCGGGTTTTGGCTGCCCGGCGGTTTTACTGCTTACAGGGGGAGTAGTACAAGACGTTCGGGGGGGAGAGACGGACGCTTTTTGAAAAAAGCTTGGCAAAAACTTTAAACAGGGGTGCAGCATTGTTTATTGGGTGCAATAGGCACGGCACTGCTTTTGTGATGCCTTAGGGGAGCGATCCGCAACAGTATGGCAACTGTTAGCGAGCTCCTGGGGGCCTCCTCCCCAGTCGCCACAGATCGTTTCCGATTGCGGGATTTCGTTTTTTTTGAACGGGCTTGTACGTACGTTGTATTTCTTATCTCTTACTTCTTATTTCTTACTTATCTCTTTACCATCCCACAGACTTGAGATTTTCTCTCGCCTTGGTGATGCATTCGATTCTGGTCATGCCTGCGGTGGGTTCGTCCTGTTCCACTACTACCCAGCCGGCGCCTGCGTCAACGGATGCGTCCAGAATGGCTTTCATGTCCTGCATACCGGAACCGAAAGGACGGAATTCGAAGGTGGATTCTTCTTCTTCCTTTTCTTCTTCTTCGATGCCGATCAGGGCGTACAGGTGGGTGGGGAGCTTGCCGCTCATGTAGAAGTCCTTCAGATGTACAACAGGAGCTCTGCCGGTGTACTTGCGCACGTATGCGGCGGGTTCTTCACCGCCCACGTTGACCCAGCAGGTATCCAGTTCGGTCTGCAGGTATGCGGCGGGAACACGGCTGTACAGGATATCCAGACCGTACTGTCCGTCTACCTTCCTGAATTCAAAGTCGTGGTTGTGGTACAGCAGGGTCAGACCCATGTCGGCTGCCATCTTGCCGATCTTAGCCACCACTTCGATGGTTTCTTCAAACTTTTCAGCACCGGGGCGGCGTTCTTCGGTGACATAGGGAACAACCACGTACTTGCAGCCGATTTCCTTGTATGCAGCCAGAGTGCCTTCGGTATCCTTGATCATATCGTCCAGCGGAACGTGGGCGGAAATGGGAGTGAGCCCCAGCTCTTCGCACCATGCCTTGATGTCGGCGGGAGCGTTTCCGAACAGGCCGGCAAATTCCACGCCTGCGTAGCCGATTTCCTTCACCTTGGCCAGAGCGGCCTTCATGTCGGCTTCCACGCTGTCACGAATGGAGTACAGCTGTACAGCTACCGGTAATGCCATAATATATCCTCCAGTTACCTATAATGTACAAATAAATCACCGGCCCGCCTGGATGTCCATAACGGCGGTGTTTTTCTTATTATATCGTACTCTGCCCATAAAATCAAGAGTTTTTCCACAGAAATTTTTCCGTCTGCCCGATATTTTTGTAGAAATCGGCGTTTCGGTGTATCCGGCGGGGAAAACGGGAAGGAGGGACGGGGAGATGCGGCACAAATATGAGATTTGAAGTAAGAATCTTTCACTATATATGTTGTAAGCAGGTCGGAATTTCCATAGGGGTAGAGTCCCCAGTTTTCCCTGTGGAGCGGTGGGAAAGATTGTGCTTTATAGCCATTGACAAAAAAGGGTGTTTTCTGTATAATTTTATGTTAATAAGCGAAGTCTTTTTTTCGACCGAATGAAATGGAAAAATCCGGATCTGTCCGGAGAAAGAGGTGCTTATGCAGATCGGCGTATGTGTGCAGTTTGACGCCATCGAAAGGATGGGCGAAAAGTTTGCAAATCTCCGGAAAAACGATTTTACCACCTGTCAGATTCTCTCCTGGGATCCTGCCATGTGGACGAAGGAAAATGCGGATGCTGTGAAGGCCCTGCTGGATGAGTACGGCGTGACCCCCTCTGCCTTCTGGTGCGGCTGGATCGGCCCGAAGGTATGGAACTTCACGGAAGGCCCGAAGACCCTGGGGCTTGTACCGGAGGAATACCGGGCAGAGAGAGTGCAGAACCTGTGTGACGGGGCGGACTTTGCGGCTTCCCTGGGCATCACCGATGTGATCACCCACATGGGTTTTATCCCGGAAGACCCGAACGATCCCGTATTCGTGCCCTTCTGCGATGCCGTGCGTACCGTTGCCGAGCATCTGAAAAAGAACGGGCAGTATCTTCTGTTCGAAACCGGTCAGGAAACCCCTGTTGCCATGCTGCGCTGCTTTGAAACGGTGGGTACGGACAATCTGGGCGTAAACCTGGATACCGCCAACCTGATTCTCTACGGCAAGGCAAACCCGGTGGACGCGCTGGATGTGATCGGCAGATATGTCCGCAACCTCCACGCCAAGGACGGATTCTATCCCACCGACGGCATGAACCTGGGCCATGAAGCCAGACTGGGCGACGGCAGGGTAGACTTCCACGGTCTTTTCGCCGGACTGATTGCACTGGGCTATGATGGACATGTGACCATCGAACGGGAAATCAGCGGCGAACAGCAGAATCTGGACATCCTGCACGCCAGAGAATACATGAACAATATTATAAACGGGATAAAAAATAAGATGTAAGAAATAAGGAGTACCGTGAAAGAGGTTCTCTTGCTTCTTACTTTGCGTTGTCTACACGATTCAATTATATATAAACCAGAAAGGTGAGGTCAAAACCATGCAAAACAGCGTAATGGCAAGCAAGATCGCTTACGAAGGGCTCACGTTCGACGATGTGCTGCTGATCCCCCAGAAGAGCGAAGTTCTGCCCCGGGACATCTGTCTCAAGACCCAGCTGACAAAGAAGATCACCCTCAATATCCCGCTGATGAGCGCTGCCATGGATACCGTTACGGAATCCGCTCTGGCAATTGCCATGGCCCGTGAAGGCGGTGCAGGCACCATTCACAAGAATATGCCTGTGGAAGCCCAGTGTGACCAGGTGGAACGGGTAAAGCGCAGTGAAAATGGCGTTATCACCAATCCTTTCTTCCTGGGCGCCGACAACTATGTGTACGAAGCGGATGAACTCATGGGCAAGTACAAGATCTCCGGTGTGCCGATCTGCGACGGCGACGGCAAGCTCATCGGGATCATCACCAACCGTGACCTGCGGTTCATGACCGACTTCAATGTGCCGATCCGGGACGTGATGACCAAGGAAAACCTGATTACCGTTCCCGTAGGCACTACTCTTGACGAAGCCAGAGAAATCCTGCGCCATCACAAGGTGGAAAAGCTGCCCATCGTGGACGAAAACTACCGTCTGAAGGGGCTCATCACCATCAAGGACATCGAAAAGGCCGAACGGTATCCCAACGCCGCCAAGGACGCACAAGGACGGCTTCTCTGCGGGGCTGCCATCGGTGTGACTGCGGACGTTGTGGAAAGAGCAGGGGCTCTGCTGAAGGCCGGTGCCGACTTCCTGGTACTGGACTCCGCCCACGGTCACTCCCAGAATATCATCAACTGCGTTGCCAAGGTAAAGAACGCTTTCCCCGAATGCCAGCTCATCGCCGGGAACATCGCCACCACCGAAGCTGCCGCTGACCTGATTTCCGCAGGCGCAGACGCCATCAAGGTTGGTATCGGCCCCGGTTCCATCTGCACCACCCGTATCGTGGCCGGCATCGGCGTACCCCAGGTTTCCGCTGTCATGAACGCATACGAAGTGGCTGCCAAGGCCGGTATTCCCGTAATCGCCGACGGCGGTATCAAGTACTCCGGCGACCTGACCAAGGCCATTGCTGCCGGTGCGGACGTTGTGATGATCGGTTCTCTGCTGGCAGGCTGCGAAGAATCCCCCGGGGACACCGAAATCTACCAGGGACGTAAGTTCAAGGTATACCGCGGCATGGGCTCCATGGCTGCCATGGAAAAGGGCTCCAAGGACCGTTACTTCCAGGAAAACCAGAAGAAGCTGGTGCCGGAAGGAGTAGAAGGCCGCGTACCCTTCAAGGGCGCTGTATCCGATACCGTATACCAGCTCATCGGCGGTCTCCGTGCCGGTATGGGCTACTGCGGTACCCAGACCATCCAGCTGCTGAAGGAAAACGGCAAGTTCGTAAGAATCACCGGCAACGGTCTGCGTGAATCCCATCCCCACGACATCAACATCACCAAGGAAGCACCGAACTATTCTGTACAGGCGCAGTAATAGATAAGAGATAAGAGATCAGAAATAAGAAATACCAAGTGAACCCGAAAGAGATAAGGGATATATCGCAGTGATACTATCTCTTATCTCTTACTTCTTATCTCTTATCTTTACAAATTATCTCTTATCTTTACAGCAGTGCAAACGTGTTCTTCTCGCTCTCAATCACTCCTTCCTTCCGGAGCTTGCTGATTTCCGCCGACAGACCGCTTCTGTCCACTTCCAGATAGTCCGCCAGCTCCTGACGGTCGAAGGGGATCTCAAAGCGGCTGCTGCCTGCCTTTTTGGCCTGGAACATCAGGTAGGTCATCAGCTTTTCCCGGGTGGAGCGCTTGGAGGTGATCTCGATCTTCTGGTGGAACAGCAGGGTCTTGGTGGCTAGATCCTTCATCAGGTTGAAAATCAGTTTCTGGTGGAAGCCGCAGTTGCTTTGACAGGTGTGCAGGATGTGGCTGCATTCCAGAAGCATGATTTCGCAGGGCTCGTTGGCAATCACCGTCACCGGCATGGACTGCACTTCCGCACAGGCAAAGGCCTCCCCGAACACGTCCGACTGTCCCACTTCCGTGAGAATGCTCCGGTTGCCGTAATAGTCGATCCGCACCACCTGCACGGAGCCGGACAGCACCACGCCGATATACCGGGCGGGATTTCCCTCTGCCAGAATGGTGTATTTTTTGTCAAAACTTTCGATTCGCGCCCCCAGACACTGCAGCATCCGCAGCAGATCGTCTTCGGCTACTTCCGCAAACAGGGGGCATGTCCGCAGTACCGGTAAAAATTTTCGCATATTTTTCTCCATCTGTTGAAATTTCAACATACTTGTCGGCTTTATTATACTATACTATAGCCAGAAAAGCAAGACGGAATCCCGAAAAGGGAACCACCAAACATGGGAGGAAAATGATGAAAAGAAAGATTATCCGGATCGACGAAGAAAAGTGCAACGGCTGCGGAGCCTGTGCGGCGGCCTGCCATGAAGGTGCCATCGAAATGGTGAACGGCAAGGCGAAGCTTACAAGAGAGGATTACTGTGACGGTCTGGGGGACTGTCTCCCGGCCTGCCCCATGGACGCCATTCACTTTGAAGAACGGGAAGCGCCGGCCTACAACGAAGAAGCGGTCCGGCAGGCAAAGCTGCAGAAACAGGGCAAAAAACTCCCCTGCGGATGCCCCGGCACCCAGTCCAAAGCCATCCGTCGGGACAGCAACCCCGGCCCCGCACCCATTGCCCGTCCTGCCTCCGCCGTTACCAGTCAGCTGCAGCAGTGGCCCTGCCAGATCAAGCTGGTTCCGGTACACGCACCCTACTTTGACGGCGCCAACCTGCTGATTGCGGCGGACTGCACAGCCTACGCCTACGGGAATTTCCACAACGATTTCATCCGGAACCACATCACCCTCATCGGCTGCCCCAAACTGGACGAAGGGGATTATACCGAAAAGCTCACGGCCATCATTGCGGGCAACAATATCAAAAGCGTCAAAATCGTCCGGATGGAGGTACCCTGCTGCGGCGGCATCGAAATGGCTGTGAAGCGGGCACTGCAGGCCAGCGGGAAGTTCATTCCCTGGCAGGTGGTGACCATCTCCACCGACGGGAAGATTTTAGACTGAACCATCCAAAGCAAACTGCAATCCGAACATACCCATATCCAAACCTACAGGAGGCTTATTATGAAGGAAAATTACATGATCTGCAACTGCAAGAAAGTCAGCTATTTCGACATTGCCGATGCACTGTACCAGAAGGAAAACTTCACGGATGTGCTGGAAGCCTTTGAAGATGTGAAGAAGGTTACCCACTGCTCCACCGGATGCGGCGGCTGCCACGACAAGGTACTGGACGTGATCTCCGAGCTTCTGATGGGACACGAAAAGGTATAAGGGAAATAAGAGATACACAGTGCTGCCTTGGCTGACAGGCTGTGTATCTCTTTTTGTATGGAATCAGTTCTTTTTCAGGGTCACCAGAATGGAGGTGTACAGGGGCAGGCGGAAGATGTGGGCGCCTTTTTGGCCGAAGAACACTTCCTCACTGCGGATGGTGCTGTCGTTTTCCGCATCCAGGAACCGGTAGGACACCGTCACGCCGTCTTCGGAAGCAAAGCCTGTCCAGTCCAGCCGGAGTTCTGCCGTTTCGTCTTCGCAGAGGGAGCCGTCCATGCTGGGGTGATCCTTGTAGTAGGTCAGCAGGATGGCCGCTTCCTTCCCGTCGTCGCTGATGGCGGCTGCGGTCTTCACGGCATCTGTGTCGGAAACGGCGGAAACCTCGTTCTGCAGCAGATACAGCCGGGAGAAGTTCCAGATGGCCCAGTAGGGTTTCAGCGGGGTCTGGGAAAGGTAGTCGAACAGACCGTTCCAGCCGGTATTGATCCGGGCGTCGTAATACATCAGGTGATCCAGGGGGGAGTGCTGACAGGCCAGCATGGAAGAGGACACGAATGCGGCGCCCTTGAGGGAAGGAATCACACGATAAGAGTAGAGCATATCCTCGGCAGGCTGCCAGTTTTTCACGTAGTTCCATTCGTTCAGGATGGTTTCCGTTTCGGTATAGCCGTACTGATCCAGCATACGTCTGGCTTCCACTGCCTGTGCGGCCATATCTTCGGGGGTTCTGGTGTACCGGTGGAAGGAGAAGAAGTCCAGCGGCACCGGATCGGCCTTATCCCGGGTGATGTAGTCGAAGAAGGGGATAAGGAAGCCTTTGCTGCCGACGGAAGTCACGGCAGGCCCGCCGATTTTCAGGTGGGGGAAGCAGGCTTTCAGGTGCCGGGCGGCAATCTCGAACAGCTCGAAGAAGACTTCATTGGGCCCGTCCCAGCACTGGGGATGCAGATCGGGCTCGTTCCAGATTTCCCAGTATTCGATGCCCGCATGGGTGCCGTCCGCCCAGCCTTCGTTCATGTGCCGGATGATATGCTCGCAGATTCTGGCCCATTTATGGGGATCCTTGGGCGGCAGGGCTCCGTACCGTTTGGATTCATGCTCGATCTTGTTGCCCAGCCGGTAGAACACTTTTGTGCCGGTGCTCTGGATTCTGGCGTTATATTCGTCGGTCAGGTGGAAGTCATAGGAAGCGGGATCGTTTTCGTCCGCATCAAAATCGGGGAAAATGGCGATAATGTCTACGGTATGGGGTGCGCCGTACGAAGGAGCAAAGTTGGCGTCGTGGTTCCGTGCAAAGGGAATGGCGGCGTCGGTGAAATATCTGTCGTTGCCGTTGCCCCGGATGGATGCCGGCCCGTTGTTGACGCTGTGCATGGGCTTGATTTTTCCGATGACGGATGTGAAGTTGGTCTGGATATGAACGGTCTGCATAGTGTCCTCCTTGGGTAGTGGTAAGTGAAAGTACGGTTGTCAGGAAAGACCGAGGATTTTTTCTGCGTTTCCTCTGGAAATCTTATAGTATGCGTCCCAGGTCAGCCTGCCGGAGAGGTATCCTTCGTCCAGGAAGGAAGCCAGCTTCAGCATGGGACTGGTGATGTTGGTGGGGGAGCAGATGTCTGTGCCGTAGTACAGCCGATCCTGGAATTCTTCCATGAAAGCGTAGCCGAAGTCCGGGTCACGGGAAACGGCGTTGTATCCGCTGCCGGCAGAGAGATCTCCGCAGAGGTTGGGGTATTTCCGGAAAAGCTCGACGAGTCTGCCGCCGGGGACAACCTTGCCGGAAGGGTAGCCGTTCCAGTCCGCTTCGGTCACATCTCCGCTGATGGCCGACCAGAACTTCTGGGAATGGCCCAGGAATTTCAGGTTCGGGCAGGCCTGCAGAGCCGCTTCCAGATGGGGCAGTCCATAGGTGTCGACGATGCCGTAGTCGCCGCCCATGTTGCCGATGTGGAAGATCACGGGCAGGCCGTTCTTTTCGCAGTGCCGGAACATATTCAGCATAAACGGGTCGTCAAAATACATATTGGAGCAGATTTCCCCAACACCCCTTGCGCCGTGGGACATCAGGGTTTTCATATAGGGCGTGAAGTCGGTATGGGGAGAATTGTCCCCCTGTCTGGGATCCAGATTGGCGAACCAGGCGAACCGGTGGGGGGATTTCTGCACGACGTTCCAGATTTCGTAATTGGAGGAGATCTGAAAGCTGCCTTCCACATTGATTTCCGGCAGGATCACGCCTTTTTCCACGCCGATGGTATCATAGATATGGATGAGTTCCTCCGGTGTGGCGTACCGTGCGTCCGTGCCGCGGCAGATCCAGGCGGATTCGGAGGTATGGACATGGATGTCGATTTTTTTCACAAGGTTCATGGGGGGCCTCCTGATGGGATGGGATTCTTTGGGGATATTATAGTATATCCGGCAGGAGATGTCAAGGGCGGGGGGAGAATTGGTTCCGGTTCCGGCGTCTTTCTCCTGTCAGGATGACGGAAAATACCCCTCTGACCGTATGCAATTTTATGCAGGCAATAATTGACACCCATCGGAAAAAATGGTATAATAATACAAATTTTACTATAGAAATCTATCATGAAACGGAGAAAAGCAGTATGGCTAAAAGCGTGCAGGATATCCTGAACCTCATCGAAGAAAATCACATTCAGATGATCGACTTCAAAATGGTGGACATCAATGGGCAGTTCCGCCATGTGACCATTCCCGCAAATCATTTTTCCGAGGACACCGTGAAGGACGGTATCGGCTTTGACGCTTCCAACTATGGCTACGCCGTGGTGGAAAAGAGCGATATGGTGTTCATCCCCGATCTGGATACCGCTATGATGGATCCCTTCTGCGATGTTCCCACCCTGTCCATGACCGGGAACGCCATGATCATCGACAACCCCGAAAACCGTCCCCTGGCACAGTATCCTCGCAATATCGTTCTGGCTGCCGAACAGTACATGAAGGACTCCGGCATCGCCGATACCATGCTGATTCTGCCCGAATTTGAATTCCACCTGTTCGACAACGTGGGCTGGGAAGTACAGGCAAACCACATCGGGATGCATCTGGACGTGGATCAGTCCTACTGGAACAGCGACGTGGAAGGCAGAGGGGTTGTGGTTGCCAAGCAGAAGAACTACCACATCGCCAAGCCCTTTGACCCCACCTACGAATGCAGATCCGAAATGTGCCTGCTGATGGAAGAAGCCGGGATCCCGATCAAGTATCACCACCCCGAAGTGGGCGCATCCGGTCAGTTTGAAATCGAACCCCAGCTGGGGCAGATGTCCAAGATGGCCGACGCTTCCATGATGATCAAGTATATCATCCGCAATACTGCGCTGAAGTACGGCAAGACCGCTACCCTGATGCCCAAGCCCGTATACGGCGAAGCAGGCAACGGTATGCACGTGCATATGCTGCTGATGAAGGACGGCCAGCCCGTGTTCTCCGACGACAACGGTTACTCCCACCTGAGCGAAACCGCACACTACTTCATGGGCGGTCTGCTGAAGCACATTGCCTCCCTCTGCGCCATCACCAACCCCAGCACCAACTCCTTCAAGCGTTTGGTGCCCGGTTTTGAAGCGCCTGTAACCGTGGGCTACGCCACCTCCAACCGTTCCGCTGTGATCCGCATCCCCGCATACGCCAAGACCCCCAACCTGCGCCGTTTTGAACTGCGGAACCCCGACGCCACCTGCAACCCCTACTTCTGCTACGCTGCACTGCTGATGGCCGGGCTGGACGGTGTGAAGAACAAGATCGATCCCCACGCTAACGGATGGGGCCCCTACGACGTGAACCTGTACAACCTGCCCGAAGAAGAAAAGGCAAAGCTGAAGGGCCTGCCCACTTCTCTGGACGCAGCGCTGGATGCTCTGGAAGCCGACAACGATTACCTGACCGCAGGCGGCGTATTCCCCAAGGAACTCATCGCCAACTTCATCAAGACCAAGAGAGAAGAATGCCGTCAGATCGCTGCCATTCCCCATCCCGTGGAATTTGAAAAATATTACAACCTGTAAAATATCCGAAATCCCTGCCTGAACCGGTGGGGATTTTTGTTTTGCCTTGACAAACCGGAGATGTATCGGTATAATGAACATCAGAAGATCGAATAATGTGACAGAAAGGAACAGGAAATGAAAAAAATCGTATTGATCGGCGACTCCATCCGGAAGGGGTATGACACATATGTGCAGGAAAAGCTGGCGGGACAGGCAGAAGTGTTCTTCACGGAGGAAAACTGCCGGTTTGCACAGTATGTGTACCTGAATCTGCTGGGCTGGAAAATGGACGGGAACTGGGGGGACGACGTGGATCTGGTACACTGGAACGCCGGACTCTGGGATGTGGGACACCTGATGGACGAAGGCACCATCACCACCCCGGAACAGTATGCCCTGACCCTGCGGCGCATCGTGAAGCGGATCCGGATGCTGTTCCCCAAAGCTGTGATCGTGTTTGCCACCTCCACCCCGGTGATTGAGGAAAAGTACGGAAAGGATTTCTGGCGGAAAAATGCGGACATTGAGCAGTACAACGCCATAGCGAAGGAAATCATGGCGGAGCTGGACGTACTGGTGGACGACCTGTATCCGGTGATGAAGGATATTCCCGACAGCGAACGGTCGGATATGACGCATTTTTATACACCGGAAGGCACCAAGCGGATCGGGAATGCGGTGCTTGGCTGTATCTGCCCGGTGCTGGGACTGGAATGGGAGGCATGAGATGAAACAGCTGAAAATCATGCTGTGGTTTGATGTGGAGGATTTCATCACACCGGAAGCGGACGACGCATTGAACGGGATCATCGACATGATGGACTCGCTGGGGATTCGGGGCTCCTTCAAGATTGTGGGGGAAAAGATCCGGGCTCTTGCGGCCAGAGGGCGGCAGGACATTCTGGACAAGCTCACCGGCCACGAAATCTGCTACCATACGGAAAACCACAGCGTACACCCCACCCAGACGGAATATCTGCAGGGCATGGGCTTTGCCGAAGGGGCGGCGGAATTTGAAAAGCGGGAGCGGCAGGGATTTCTGGATGTGCAGGAGATCACCGGTCAGTTCCCCACCAGCTACGGACAGCCCGGGGCAAGCTGGGCACCGCAGGTGTTCCCGGTACTGCAGAAATGGGGCGTTCCCACCTATGTGGACAGCCATTATCTCCTTTCGGTGGACGAAGGACCTTTCTGGTACGGCGGCATTCTGAACCTGACCCGGCTCTGGAGCACCATGCGGATGGAATATGAGGAAAACGGGTACGAAGATGCGCTGGCACGGTTTGAGGAGATCTGTGACCGGGCAGGGGAAACCCAGCTGGTGAGCATTTACTACCATCCCTGCGAATTTTCCTGCACGGATTTCTGGGACGGCGTGAACTTCCGGAAGGGCGCCAATCCCCCCAGAGACCAGTGGAAGCCGGCTCCCCTGCGGACAAAGGAAGAAATGGAACGGCGGATCGCTCTGCTGGGCGAGTTTCTGCAATACACGCTGGCCAAACCGGGGGTGGAATACATCACTGCCGCCCAGTCCTGCCGGTATGAAATCGCGCCCCGGCTGCCCATTACGGCGGAGGATGTCCGGAATATGGCAAAGACCCTGACGGAAGGCCCGGATTATGTGGTGCAGGGGGATCGTTCGCTCTGTGCTGCGGAAATCCTGTCCCTGTACGCCAGACAGATTCTGGGACGCCACCTAATCCCCCAGTTTGCATACGGCCCGGAAGCGGATCTGCCATCGGTACCTGTCCGGAACGTCACCCCCCGGCAGATGGCGGAAGCGGTGGTTTCCCAGTTTGACAAGGTGTTCGGCTACCGGCAGCTGCCCGTTCTGTACCGGATCGGGGAAAATCAGGTGAACCCCACCGACCTGTTCTGCACCCTGGGCAAAGCCATCCGGGACGGCATCGCAGCCGATGAAGAACTGCCCGTGGTCACCGGCGGTAAACTGCTCCCCGTCCGTCACGTGAACACCAGCTACGACTGGGCAAAGGACTGGATCATCTTCCCGGAAGGACTGGACGCCTCGGGCATCGTCCGTCACGCCCTCCTGCAGACCTGGACCCTGAAACCGGCACTGTACTGAAAAAATAAGAGATAAGAAATCAGAAATAAGAGATAGCGTATCCGGAAAGACGGCTTGCAGAAATGCAGGTCGTTTTTCTTGGAGAGGAAACGGATGCAGAAACATGGGATAAGAAAACAAAAGAACATCCCACCATACAGCAGGATGCCCTTCGTAATTCTGATTTCGTATCTCTGATTTCTTATTTTACCGCAGCATTCCTTTGTATACTCCGGGGCTGGATCCTTCGATAACGGTGGCGCCGCAGATCTTTTTATAGAAATCCACAGGCCCGGCGGAACCGATGATGGCATAGCCGTAGCCTTCCTCCCACATGCCGTGGAGACACATCATCAGCAGGGCGGCGCCGATGCCCTTGCCCCGTTCGGCTTCATCTACACCTGTGGGGCCGAAGAACCCCTTGACGGTGGCGTCATAACAGCCGAAGCCCAGCATTTTGGAGTCGGATTCCCGGACGGCGATGTAGATTCCTTTGGGAGAACGGAAAAAGGCGTTTTCTGCTTCCCCTGCCCAGCCCGCACCGAAATGGTCCCGGATCCACTGGATGACGGCATAGTTTTCGGGGCCGATGGGACGGCGGATGATGATGCCCTGTTCCCGGACTCTGGCGACATAGGGTTCCGGCGAGGGAAGTTCGTACAGTTTTACAAGCAAATCAGACATGGTATATCCTCCTGCAGTTGGAATGTAGATTATTCAATGACTTTTACGTATTTCATCATGGCGCTCCAGAAATAGTCCGTGGCAAATTCGCCGTACATGGACTGGGGGATACAGATGCGGCATCCCTCCGGCATGGCTTCCAGAACCGCTGCGGACACGGGCAGATCCGAGGGAGCCAGATGCAGTTCGATCCGCTGCAGGCTGCCGCATCCCGCAAAGGCACCGGCGGAAATACTGCGCACAACCGCATATTCCCCGATCAGGATTTCTTCGGGATTGCCTTCCGCAAAGGCGTTGTCCCCGATGGCCAGCACTGCCTTGCCTTCCGTTCCCCGGGGGATTTTCAGGGATTTCTGTTCCTTTCCGGCGTCGGTGAGCCCTACAATGGACAGGCCCCCTTCGATTTCATCGAAAAGATAATACTGTGCGTTTTCGTCGTCCTCGAATTTCAGATCAAAGTAGTCTGCCGGTCTCTGGGGGGCAGTGAACTTGACGGTCTCCACCCGCTCGGTCACGCCCAAAGTCCGCAGCAGATCATCCGCCAGCAGGGAAGTCCGCAGCAGGGCGCCACGGCTGTTCAGATGGAAATTGGTGTCGTAGAAATAGGCGGAGGGGAGGATATAGTCGTACACATCGCTGATCACCGGGAAATCCAGAGACTGTCCCAGCGTCCGGTAAAATGCATCCGTTTCTTCGCCGGTGGAGGTGACGGCTGCGTCGTTCATGGGCGGAAAGCTGAAATATATCCGGGCACCACGGAAGCGGCAGGCGTCGGCATAGTCGTTCAGGTAGGCGAGAAAATCTTCGTCCAGCAGATCCGTGGTCAGGGAAATGGTCATGGACGGGTCGTAGTTAGCGGGCATTTCGTTGTACTTCCGTTCCACGGACACATCGCCGTAGTCGTTGAAGGAGGCATGGGCGTAGATACCGGAGGGGGCGGGTTTGGCGTTCTGCCGGGCGAAATCCAGCTTTTCTCCGGCAAAGGCAGGGAATCCGGCGGCCAGCTTGCCGAAGTTGTCCAGTCCCGTATCCCAGAACAGGGAAGGATCGCTGTCGATGGCCTGCCACATGCTGTGGACGTTGTAGTACAGGGAGTAGGTCTGTGCGTCCGTTTCCGGACAGATCACCACGATGTCCCCCCGTCCGATATGGGAGCGGGACAGATCCAGCATGGCTTTGGTGCCGATGGTGGCGTACAGGCCGTAATTGACCACAGGCATACCCATATATTCTTCCAGCAGGGCAGAGTCCAGCCCGAAGGCCAGAGACGACCCGCCGATGAGTACGATTTTCGCGCCGTCCGTTTCTGTCAGCCGGGCGTGCTTGTCCTTCAGTTCTCCCAGAAAGGTGTCATCGTACTGCATGGGAGCGGCGAATGTGATGCCGGTGAGAAGGAAAACAG
>JAFQGY010000102.1 GCA_017415325.1 Clostridia bacterium | reverse complement strand
CTTCAATGCATACTTCTCCCGCAGCCGGCACTGGATCCGGTACATCCTGCCACAGGAGAGACTGGTCCTTCTGAATCACAATAGCTTTCATAAACAAATCCTCTTTTTCTGATTTGTAGGTTTACTGAATTTCGCCGAATACACCTTCCCCGCAGGACAGCCGGAAGGTAATGTTCCCGTCCGCATCCCCGGTTATCTCTGTTACGGTATCCATCTGGTACAGCGTAACCACCGTGTCGGCCCCTACCTGCATGGTCACGGTGATGGGGGTACTCTTGTTGCCCGGATCTTCCGCATTTACACAGACAAAGGCATGGCCGTCCCCTTCCTTGGCCGCAAACCCGCCCATCAGCAGGGTCTTGTTGTCGGAAACGGTGATGTCCCCGATGGCGTTGAAGCCGGTGTACTGGTTGTCAAAATAGAAGAATTTCGGCGCATTTGCCATATTCACGCCCCAGCAGCCCAGATGCTCATACTGCATGAAGGGTTCTGCCAGTGCAGCCAGTGCGGCGTTGACATTCCGGGCACTGTACCACCGGTCGGTTTTCTGGTTGTCCCGGCCGATGAGGGCATCCTTGAAATTTTCCGTGGAGGAATCCGGTGTACGGTAGGTGAAGTATTCAATGTTGGTGGAACCGAAGGCCAGCGCATTGTATGCCTGCCAGCGGATTTCCGCTTCTGTGGGAGTGCGTTTGCTTTCAGCGAAGCTGACGGTCTGGATGTACACCCCGAACGGTACTCCCGCATTCCGACAGGCAGTGGCGAAGATGTCCAGATTTACAAAGTAGTTGTTAATGATGCTCTTGCCTACGTTCAGCGGGTAGATGTCCACGGAGGCATACCAGGGCTTTACCACAGAGAAGAACTGGTCCACGTATTCCTGATAGGTGGGCACCTGCATCTGTTCGGCGTTGGCATAAATGGGGAACAGGTTGATAAAGGGAACCTTGCCGGGATATGCAGCATCATACTGGGCAAACATTTCTCCCAGATCCGCATACATATTGGCATTGGGTTCGTCCCGGAGCATATGCCCCCAGTTGATGGATTCTTTGAAATAGGTGCCATGATTCTGGAAAGCTTTTCCATTGCCCTGCCAGTTTTCCAGATGGGCGGCACCGTCATGCCACAGACCCCGCAGCTGGTATTTCGCCATCCATTTGCCGTGGTCGTGGAACCGTTCGCTGGACTTGGAAATGATGATCTGGTTGAACCCGCATTCCGCAATTTCTGCAATCTGTTCTTCCGTGGTCATTTCCTTGGAGGAGATCACCCATGCGGCAATCTGCAGGTTGGCCAGCGGATCATCGTCTGCCGGATCGGTGATTCTGCGGACAGGCGCATCAATGGACAGTGTACCGCCGGCCGCCATAGCCGTTTCAATCTGTTCCGTCAGCGCATCCATGGCGCACCAGTCGTTCCAGACATCCTGTCCCTCCAGCAGCAGACCGCCTTCATAGGGAACAATCCCATAACTGAAATCCCCGCCGGACTGTACTGCCGCGTCCAGATCTTCCCCTACCCGGATGTAGGTACCGGTAAGCAGAGGGCTTTCCCGCAGGACAGGCAGGGTGGTTCCGCAGGCATTGAAAATCACCCGGGACAGCCCTTCCACATCGGCAACCATGTCCTGTGAATAGGTATTTTCATATACGATCCCTTCATAGGTACCGATGGATACACCGTCAATGAGAATGTCATCCAGCGGGAATACATGTTTTTCGGATACATGCACTTCCACAGGGGCGGTACCAAGTCTGGAAAGATCTTCCGTGAACAGCGCGAGCAGCTCCGTCACCGCTTCGTCCACATAGCCGGCAGAAGCGGCCAGAATATAGTGGTTTTCGTTGGAGGTGATGGTGTAGTTGACCATATCCGGCGTGCCGGTGCACAGGGCGGCATAGGCAGCTTCGGATTCCTGCCGGTTGGTGTCACCAAGCAGGATTTCATTTGTGTACCGGTGATCTTCCACGTTTTCTCCCCGGTTAACCCAGTCGGTAACCAGCTCCACGGTAAATCCGTATTCCTGCAGGGCATTCCGCAGACGTACGGCACCGTCGGTTTCTTCCTTGCTGCTGCTGTCTCCGCGGACAATGGTATAGATGCATTCGGCAGAGACAGCTTCCGTTTCCGTATCGGTCTCCGGTGTATCAGCTTCGCAGGCGGTCATTCCGGTGAGACAGACCAGAAGTGCCAGAATGGTAATCAGTTGTTTCATAGTGTATTTCCTTCCAAATATATATACACTATGGTATCACGATTTGGGCGTTTTGTCAATGGGAACGGGATAAATACGAGATAAGAAATCAGAGAGCAACGATTTCTCATATAAAAAAACGGCTTACAGTCCGGGCAGGATACAAAACATTTGCATCCCTTTCGTTCTGTAAGCCGTTTTACCGGTCAGAGGTATTTCTTATCGCATACTTTTTATTTCCGACTTAATCCTGATTCCATGCTTCCACCATCTTGGACATAGCGGTTTCGATGGAAGAACGCTTCTTTTCGATTTCGGAGGCGAAGGGCTGATCCTTGAAAATGTAGTTTACAGCTACATCATTCACACTGCCGAAGTTGTACAGGATACCGAAGTCGATGTACAGATTATCGAACAGGGTATCCAGTACGTCTGCGGTACGGGGGTCACGGCTGGTCTTTTCCTTGTAAACCATATCAAATGCCAGAGAACGCATGTTGTCGTTGGAATATCTGGCCAGCGCTTCGGTGATGTAGCCGGTCACTTCCGGTTCTGCGGTGGCGGGTACGCCGATGAAGCTGGTGCAGTAGCCGGATACCATGGAGATGTAGTGATCCTGTGCGGTGTCCGCCTTGGGAGAGGGCAGTACCAGATAGTCGCTTTCCATATCCCGCAGGTGGACGGATGCGGATTCCAGCTTGTGCTGCAGGAACAGAGCCTTGTCTTCCTTGAAGCAGTTGTTGATGACATCGTTGATGTTTTCGTAGGTGATGTTCAGACAGAAGGACGCCAGCTTTTCCATGATGCCCAGAGTCCGTTCGTTGATGCCGTCCAGAGACAGGGTTTCGCCGTCCTTCACGCAGAAAGAAGCGTTGGCCCCGGCCAGAAATGCGGTGGCGGTTTCACTGGTGGGCTGGAGACCTACGCCGAAGAAGTCTTCCTTGGCTTTCCAGGCATTGTCGTTGTCCAGGTCACGGTCGATGTCCTTCTGGATGGAGATCAGTTCGTCCAGTGTCCAGTTGCCGTCGATGACCAGCTGATAGATGTCCGTATCGATGCCGTAATCGTCATACAGTTTCAGATTCAGGAACATACAGCAGGGAGCCTGGTATACGGAAGGGCAGATGTCGGACGCGGTCACGTACATCTTATCGTTCAGACAGAGACTTTCCGCCATCAGGGGAGAATACCACTTCTGATCCAGTTCCATATAGGGCAGATCCATCATATTGTACAGATATCCGCCGCTCACCTGATTGGCAAGGTCAAAAATGGTGGAAACGGCCAGATTGTACAGCGGATCTCCGGCTTTGACGGTTTTCTGCAGAGCAGTGAGTCCTTCGCCGGTGGGTTTGGTTTCATAGTTGATGACCACATTGTAGGTGTCTTCGATGTAAGTGTCCCGGTTGATCATAGCGTCGTTGACCACTTCCCCGGTCAGCTCTTCGCCGGGAATGTTCACCTGCAGACCATTCGATGAGTTCATGTCGAATACCGTATACACAGCACCGTTCATGTCTTTCACTTCCAGCTGTTCCAGTGCGGAAGGCTCGGTTTCCGGTTCGGTTTCCACTGGTGCGGTTTCGATACTTCCTGATGTTTCTGTGTTTTCGTCTGCCGTACCGCCGCAGGCTGTCATAGAACCGACAGTCAGCAGAGCCAGCAGGATACAGATAAAGCGTTTCATAGGATGTTCTCCCGATCATATTGAAAATTTAGAATGATTGTATTTTCATTGTAACATATTGGGCAAGGAGAATCATGAACAAACTGTTAATTGTCGGTGTACCTTTCGGCAGTGCTGCGTCAGAGGTTCTGAAAATACCTGCTTTCTATGAAAAGAAGAATGATTCAACCAAAAACAGAAACCGTTCCGCTGTCCGGTTATTGCAAAAAGGAACCGGATACGATATACTGCATACAGAAATTATGCATCAGGAGGAAACAGTATGCAGCTTATGATCGGCGAACGGATCCGGCAGTTCCGGCGGGAGAAAAATCTGACACAGGAGGAGGTAGCAGCCCATCTGGGGATTTCATTTCAGGCTGTGTCCAAGTGGGAGCGGTGCGATGGCTACCCGGATATCACCCTTCTGCCCGCTCTGGCGAACTATTTCGGTGTCACGGTAGACCGGCTCATCGGGATGGACGAAATTGCATCCGGTGAACGTCTGCAGGAAATCCACAGACAGTGGCAGAACAACCGGAATGCCGGCAGACATCGGGAAAATGTGGCTCTTATGCGGGACGCCCTGCAGGAGTATCCCAATGATGCTCTGCTTCTGGTACAGCTTTCGGCATCGCTGGAACGACTGGAGGGAACCGATGCGGAAAAACGGGAGTACCTGCGGGAATCCATCGCTGTGCAGGAACAGATTATCCGGTACTGCGAAGATTCCGAGGTACGCGGTGCGGTACTGCGCAATATAGCAGATGCCTATTACCGGTATGGAAACAGGGAAAAAGCCATGGAATATGCGGACAAACTGCCGAATCTGTACAAAACACGGGAAAGTGCCATGGTGCAGATTCTGGAAGGAGAAGAAAAACACAGTGCCGCAGAGGATGCCCTGATCCGGCTGACACACCTGATGGCAATATTCCTGCAGGCAATGGATGAAACCACGGGAACCGACTGTATGGAGGGGAAATTGTCCGGTGTTGTAGGAAGCCTGTACGGAGAAGAGCTGCCGGATGAACTGCAGCGGCTTCTGGCACCGTATCATATATGAAAACAGAGCGGCAGGACAGAGTGTACATATTCTGTCATACCGCTCTTCTATTTTACTTTTCTTTTTCTCGCATGAGACTTTCTCTGTCCACCTGCCGTTTCCCGATCCCCATCCGGTATCCCCATACCATTACGGGATACTTCATAAACGTCATGATGAAAATGCCAAGAAACAGCATTCCGGTTGCTCCTTCCCGCAGTTCCGCAAGCGAAAACGCATGGGAACCCACGAAAATCTCCGTCAGAAACATAGCATTGAGTCCCGCTGGATTGCTGTAGTTCATCAACACATTCAGCAGAACATACGCCGCCTGTCCGATCAGAAAGGGAAGTGTATCCTTCCAGGAAAATACATACCCGGCTGTCGCATCCTTATATCCGCATCTTCTGCAGAGGATAAACAGAGATATGCAGGCACAGACCTGTGTAATGAGAAATATCACCCCGGACCGGAGCACTGTATCCGCAATCAGCATCCGTACCGGTACGGTAACGAGCAGACCAGCAAGAAACCCGATATATTCCGAAGCCAGAACATAAATGAAGTATAAAAACCCATTCTTCACCAAATCAATACCCCCTGTATTTCTTATTTCTTACTTTTCCAGCAGGCTTTCCGCATACCGCACCGTTTCCATGGCATCCTTGGCATATTTGTCCGCTCCGATCCGGTCTGCATATTCCTGTGTCAGAACCGCACCGCCGACTACCACCTTGCACCAGGGAGCCTTTTGGCGCAGCAGCCGGATGGTCTCTTCCATAGCCGGAACCGTGGTGGTCATCAGCGCAGACAGCCCCACCAGCGGCGCATGCAGTTTAACCACAGTGTCCGCAATGGCTTCGGCAGGTACATCCTTCCCCAGATCCGTTACCGCAAAGCCGTAGTTTTCCAGCAGCAGCTTCACGATGTTCTTGCCGATGTCGTGGATGTCCCCGTGTACCGTGGCAATGACCACAGCATATTTGGCAGTGGTTTCCCCCTTGCCCGCCAGCATAAAGGTCTTGATTTCCTCAAAGGCAAACCGGGCGGCTTCGGCGCTCATCAGCAGCTGGGGCAGATATACCGTTTTTTCCTCAAAGCCCTTGCCCACCAGATCCAGTGCCGGGATGATTTCGGTCTGTACGATGGACAGCGGTTCCATGGAACCAAGCAGTTCCTTTGTGGCCTCCGCCGCCTGGGTTCCCAGTCCCTTCACAATGGCTTTCTGCAGAGCGGATTTTGTTTCTTCCGCTGTGGGGGCAGGTGCTGTGGGGGCTGCGGGTACAGGAACTGCCGCCGGAGCCACTGTGGATGCAAAGTTCACATAATCACTGCAGTGGTCGTCCATCCCGTGCAGGGCCCGATAGGCATACCAGGTTTTCATCATGGCCACGGAATCCGGATTCATGATGGCCGCCGACAGACCGTTTTCCAGTGCCAGCGCAAAGAATGTGCTGTTGACCCCGTCTCTGTCCGGCAGACCGAAGGAGATGTTGGATACCCCAAGAGAGGTATGACAGCCCAGTCTGTGCCGGATTTCCCGGAGTGAACCCAGCGTCGCCATTGCTGCACCGTTGTCCGCACTGATGGCCATGGCCAGGGTGTCAAAAATGATATTCTTTTTATCAATGCCATATTCCGCTGCCCGGGCCAGAATCTTTTCGGCAATGGCCACTCTGCCTTCCGCCGTTTCCGGGATCCCGTTTTCGTCCAGGGTCAGCGCCACTGCCACCCCGCCGTATTTCTGCAGCAGGGGGAAGATGGTGTCCATGCTTTCTTCCTTGCCGTTTACCGAGTTGATGAGGGCTTTCCCGTTGACCCGGCGCAGGGCCCGTTCCATGGCAATGGGATCGGAGGTGTCGATCTGCAGCGGGAGATCCAGTATGGCCTGCAGTTCACAGGTTACCGTTTCCAGCATGGCCGGTTCGTCGATTTCCGGCAGACCTACGTTGACGTCCAGAATATGTGCGCCCTTTTCTTCCTGCCGGATCCCTTCGTTCAGGATGTATCCGATGTCGCCATCCCGCAGAGCCTGCTTGAACCGCTTTTTCCCGGTGGGGTTGATCCGTTCCCCGATGAGGACAGGCGCATCCCCGAATACCACGGCATGGGTGTAGGAGGAAACCATGGTGGTATTCTTCGGTTCCACCGGCAGCAGGGGGAGATCCTTTGTCTTCTGTACAAGAGCGGCAATGTACTCCGGCGTGGTACCGCAGCAGCCCCCGGCAATCCGGAGTCCCTTCTGCACCATTTCCGCAATCACATCCCCGAAGTCCCCGGAAGCCACATCAAATACTGTCCGCCCGTCCACCATTTTCGGTAGTCCCGCATTTGGCTTGGCCAGCACCGGCACCGAAGCGTACCGCAGATACTCTTCCACGATGGGCAGCATGGCTTTCGGCCCCAGAGAGCAGTTGACCCCGATGAAGTCCGCTCCCATTCCTTCCAGCATGGCCACCATGGCCGCCGGAGAAGCACCGGTCATCAGCTTGCCGTCTTCCCCATAGGCGTTGGACACAATCACCGGCAGATCGCAGTTTTCCTTCACCGCCAGCAGAGCCGCCTTGGTTTCGTAGGAGTCGTTCATGGTCTCGATCATCACCAGATCCACGCCGTATTGTACCCCCAGCCGCACCGTATGGGCAAAGGTTTCCACTGCATCTTCAAAATCGAAATCCCCGTAGGGCTTCAGCAGCCGTCCGGTGGGCCCGATGTCCAGCGCTACCCACATGGGATGGTCAGTCCCCGCCGTGTCTCTTGCCGCTCTGGCGTTCTGCACAGCCGCTTTCACGATTTCATCCAGTTCATCCGCATCGAAATGGAGCAGATTTGCGCCGAAGGTGTTGGTGTTCACCACATGGCTGCCGGCACGGAAATAGTCTCTGTGAATCCCGGTGACCACATCGGGATGGGTCAGGTTCCACCGTTCGGGGGATTCTCCGGGAGCAAGGCCGGCCGCCTGCAGCAGGGTACCCATCCCCCCGTCCAGCACCAGCAGATTTTCTTTTGTAAATTCCAGTATATTCATATTTTCTGTCTCGTTTTCTTATTGTATTCCCACAATGGCCGTTACCGATTTGCTGGGCGACATCAGCATACTTGTGTTCAGCGTCAGTCCGATTTTCCGGGGACAGTCCAGTATGGTGAAAAATTCTCTCTGTACTTCCAGCGGCAGATCCCCATATCCGGGACTGTACCGTGGCTTTGTCCGGCAGGAAGCATACATTTCCGCCAGATCCCCGCAGAAGGCATCGCAGAGACTCTCAATCCGCTCGGCACCGATGGCCTGACAGAACAGCGCCTTCACCGGGGAAATCCTGCTGTACCGTGCAATGAGTCTGTCAGTCTCCAGGCCCACGGTGGCGCCGAAGACTACCAGTTTCGTACAGTCCCGCAGATATTTTGCCAGATCGGCAGAACCGGTGGGGCAGAAGGGAAGATCCGGTTCGGTCATGACAAACTCCCGCCAGCACACCCGGCCGGTCAGTTTCCCAGACAGCTCCGCCAGACATTCTTCCAGCACCGCCGTTTCCGCTTCTCCCGGAGAGGAACAGCCCGCATACCGGAAGATTTCCCGCCGGTTGAAAGGCAGTTCCCCGTATGTCTGCACATGGATCATATCAGCCGATGATGTCCGACAGATTGGACTGGATCTTTTCCGCCACATCCGGCTTGTTCATGGAGTACACGTGCACATTCTGAATCCCGTTGGCGTACAGGTCGATGATCTGGTCGGTGGCATAGGCAATGCCGGCCTGCTTCATGGCGTCGGGGTTATGTCCGAACTTGTCCACCAGGCTCTTGAACCGCTGGGGCATGAAGGAACCGGACAGCTTTACGGCTCGCTCCACCTGCTTTGCCGCTGTGATGGGCATGATCCCGGGAATGATGGGCACGGTGATCCCGGCTTCCCGGATTTTGTACATGAAATTGTAGAACAGGTTGTTGTCGAAGAACATCTGGGTGGTCAGAAAACTGCATCCGGCGTCCACTTTTTCCTTCAGATAGCGGATATCTTCCTTCTGATCCGCACTTTCCGGGTGGATTTCCGGATAACATGCCCCGCCGATGCAGAAGCCAGCTCCGGATTCCCGCAGTTCATGGATCAGATCAACGGCATGCCGGTATGCCCAGCCGCTTCTGTCCGCATGTTCCATCTCCGGCGTCAGATCCCCCCGGAGCGCCATGACATTTTCGATTCCGGCAGCCTTCATGTCCGCAATCCGCTGTCTGACGGTTTCTCTGGTGGAGGAAACGCAGGTCAGGTGGGCAAGGGTGGGCACCCCATGGGCTTCCTTGATGTTTCTGGCAATGTCCAGTGTATATCGGCTGGTACCGCCCCCCGCCCCATAGGTTACGCTGACAAAGGAGGGATGCAGTTCTGCAATGGCTTCCGTGGCGGCTTTCACGCTTTCAAAGGCGGTATCGGTCTTGGGAGGGAATACTTCAAAGGAAAGGGAAAGTTTTTCTTCCCGGAACAGTTCGGTCAGTTTCATATGTGGATACCTCAGGTTCGATAGAAATACATATAGTATAGTATACCACATATGGTGGTGGATTACAATGGGAGAGTGAAAATTTTGTCAGATTGTGTGTTTTTGCCGGATATGAACGCAGACAAAAAGAGGGAACTCTGCAGCTCCCTCTCTGTGGATATATTGTTTGTATCCCGCCCTTCAGGCTCTCCGTATTTCCGTCAGCCATGCGGTACTGTCTGCCTGTTCCGGATCGTTCCGGATGCAGTCGTACACCTTTTCCGCCGCGGCCCGGAACCCGTCTGCAGAAACCGGCTTCGGATGTTCCCCAGCAAAAGCCGCAAAGTTTCCGAAGGTGATCTTGTCCACCACATCCTCCGGCAGATCCAGTCCCCGGATGGTCATAGGGCCGTAACAGTTTCCGGTGAATTCCTGCCGGGGGTGGGTCAGTGCCTGCCGGACAAAAGTATTCAGGGAAGCGTTGATGGCCTTGTTGGCATTGGAGTCCGTACCGAACAGGATCCGGTCCTGATACTTTACGAAGAAATCGTGCCAGAAGTCGATGTCTTTGGAAAAGCCCAGATACATTTCTCCCCCCGGCGTCAGGTCAAACCGTACATTGGGATAGGTTTCCATCACCCGCACCGCTTCCTCCGGTTTATTCGACAGGAAGAAGAAATGGGCCAGGGTCACCTGCAGTTTCGGATGTTTATCCAGTCTGGCGAATACTTCCCCATAAATCTCCTCACTGGTCAGGAACGAACCGTCTCCATAGAACCAGCCTACCTTTTTGTGGTAGTCCGTCACCCAGTCAGGATCCCAGAAGGTTTCCGGATCGCCGCTGTGGATCAGTACGGGTACCTGTCTCTCTTCCAGCAGGGAAAACATGCGGTCATAGGACGGATCGCATATCCCCTTGCCCAGCCGCTTCCGGAAATCCGGTTTCATGTCCAGAAATTTCATGCCGTCCGCGCCCAGCTCCAGAAGTGCTTCCGCCTGTTCTTCATAAGGAATGTCTCCGAAACAGTCGAACTGGTGGAGTCCGCCGAAAGCATATACGTGCATCCGGTCATAGTGGGTCTTCCAGTACAGGGCGGCCAGATTTTCACAGATGCCGTATTTGGTCAGCACCTGCAGGGCTGTATGGGTCACGCCGCAGTCCGCAATGTTGTCCAGCATGGCTCTGACCGGTTCTCCAAGGGCTTCCAGATGTACATGCAGATCCGCAAACATATCCGATTATACCTCCGGAATGTCGATTTTGATTTCACACTTTTCTCTGGCGGAGATCAGCATGGCGTCGATGATGGCCTGGTTGTAGATGATCTGGCTGGTGGGGATCGGGGCGGGACGGTTGTTCTTTACGGCGTCCACGAAGTCACGGACCTTGAGCCAGAAGATGTTCTGACTGGTGGTTTCCAGTGTCAGCGGTGTGGTAACAGGTTCGCCGCACTTATCGTGCATCAGATACAGACCGGAAAGATTCCCGTCGATGATGGAGCCCCACAGCGGATTCGGGTGAGGTGCGGTTGCCTTGAGCCCTGCGTCGGTACCCAGAATCACAAAGTCGGAGCAGATGTCCATATGCATAGCCCATGCCATCCGGTAGTCCAGAATGATGTCCCCTTCCAGACGGATGAAGGCGGCGGAGAAATCGTCCACGGAGAACCGGTCGGCTTCCCCGTAATACTTGGGGTTCTTTCCGAAGAAATCGGAAGTGTATGCGGAGACGGACAGGGGCTTCGGATAGCCGATGGAGTTCAGGGACAGGTCGAGAGAGTAGCATCCCAGATCCCCGATGGCGCCGAATACGGCTTTTTCCTTGTCGATGAAGGTTCTGCCCGGGATTCCGCGGCGACGGCTTCCGCCGATCTGTACGTAGTAGACCTTGCCCAGTTCGCCGGATTCCACAATGCGCTTGATCTTTCTGCAGTTGTTGTTGTACCGGGGCTGGAAACCAACGGTCAGGATCTTGCCGGACTTCTTTTCTGCCTTCATGATGGCGATCCCTTCTTCCAGGGTTACGCACATGGGCTTTTCCAGCAGAACATGTTTGCCGGATTCCAGAGCGGCAATGGCACAGACAGCGTGCTGGCTGTTGTAGGTGCAGATGGAAACGGCGTCGATGTCGTCTCTTTTGCACAGTTCTTCACATGTGTCATAGGCGGCGGCATCCTTCCAGCCGAATTCATCCAGAAATGCTCTGGCCTTGCCGGGGATGATGTCCGCACCTGCCACGACTTCCACATCGTCAAAGGTTTTGTACGCATTTGCATGGGCATGGGCAATCCCGCCGGTGCCGATGATGCCGATACGAAGTTTTTCTGCCATGATTGTTCCCTCCATGGATTTAAGATGGTTTCAGAAATGTATTTGGTATTGCAGGCTTATTGCAGCTGTGCAAAGGTTTCCAGTGCTTTGTCCAGTGCGGCCTGTGCCTTCTGCTGGATGCCTTCCCATCTGGAAACATATTCGGTAGAATTGGAATTGTAAATGCTGGTCACCAGAGAACCGGCGCCGCCCCAGTCAAAGATGAAGCCAAGGTCGTATACACGGGTCGCAAAGATAATATCCAGCATTTCACCGGATTCTTCGTCACGGACATACCGGGTCTTCAGAGCGTTGTCATAGTAGGCGGGGGTCAGGGTGGAAGTGGAATAATAGGCCATGGCTTCCAGCGTCACACCGGTGAGTTCGGTGTTTTTGTTGTTATAGGGAACGCTGGTGGAGCTTACAAGACCGGAGCTGAT
>JAFQGY010000101.1 GCA_017415325.1 Clostridia bacterium | reverse complement strand
TTACGGCGTCGAACTTGGTGTCCTTCAGAGCAGCAACTACGTCCAGATACAGAGGTTCGCCCAGAGAGCCGGGTTCCTTGGTTCTGTCCAGAACGGCGATCTTCTTACAGGTAGCGGGGATAGCTTCAACCAGCTTTGCGGGAACGAAGGGACGATACAGACGTACCTTAACAAGACCTACCTTTTCGCCGGCTGCCATCATGTAGTCGATAACTTCTTCGGCTACGTCACAGATGGAACCCATAGCGATGATAACCTTTTCAGCATCCGGAGCGCCGTAGTAGTTGAACAGCTTGTAGTCGGTGCCGATCTTGGCATTGATCTTGTTCATGTAATCTTCCACGATAGCAGGGAATGCATCATAGTAAGTATTGCATGCTTCTCTGTGCTGGAAGAAGATGTCACCGTTTTCTGCGGAACCGCGCAGTACGGGATGTTCGGGATTCAGAGCGCGGGAACGGAATGCAGCAATGGCATCCTTGTCAACCAGCTCTTCCAGATCTTCGTAATCCCATGCTTCGATCTTCTGGATTTCGTGAGAAGTACGGAAACCGTCGAAGAAGTTCAGAACGGGAACACGGCCCTTGATGGTAGCCAGGTGAGCAACAGCACCCAGGTCCATTACTTCCTGAGGGTTGGATTCAGCCATCATGGCGAAACCGGTCTGACGGCAGGCGTAAACGTCGGAGTGGTCACCGAAAATGTTCAGTGCATGGGAAGCTACGCAGCGGGCAGATACGTGGATCACGCAGGGCAGCAGTTCACCGGCGATCTTGTACATGTTGGGGATCATCAGGAGCAGACCCTGAGATGCGGTATAGGTGGTGGTCAGAGCACCTGCAGCCAGAGAACCGTGAACGGCACCGGCAGCACCTGCTTCAGACTGCATTTCGACAACCTTAACGGTGTCGCCCATGATGTTCTTCAGACCGGTAGCGGACCAGGTGTCGGTCACGTCAGCCATAACAGAAGAAGGCGTGATGGGGTAGATGGCAGCAACTTCGGTAAACGCATAAGAAGCATGCGCCGCCGCAGTGTTACCATCCATGGAAAGTTTCTTTCTTGCCATGTGGATATATCCTCCATTTTTATTATTATTGACATTGATATATGTCTGGATACAGGCAGAAATATAGCACTGTACCCATTCACCGTATATTATAGCGCAAAACGCCGAGAAAGTAAATATCTTTTTGCCGATTCATACGTAAAAAATTCCGGAACTTTTGACAGAAATTTGGGGAAAATAGAATAGAAGATGTTCCATTCCGGGTGAATATACTGTAAAAACAGGAAAAGACCGCGCCATATCTCCCGGAAAAGGGAAGTATGGAACGGTCTTTGGGGCATACTGCCGTTTCTGTCAATTCGTATTGACAATTCAGTCAATTCGGATCATCCGGTTCAGTTTTTTCAGAAGCAGGGAAAGGGGCAGGATCAGCAGTCCCATACCCAGATTCCCGATTCCATGCAGGAAATCATAGGGAAGACCTGCCAGAATCCATTTGAAGGTGGTAGCCAGATCATATCCGAACAGCAGAGCCTGCGCCGGTGCATACAGTGTCCCGTAGGCGAACCCGAACAGCGCACATACCGCAGGATATACCACAGCAGCCGCTTTCGGCTTCATATTCCGGGGCAGCAGCATGGTCACACCCCAGAGGATCGTCCAGATGTACAGATACGGATACCACCAGATGTTGAACCCATAGAACAGTCCCAGCATGAACACATACACATACAACGGAATTAGCGCCCGGGTACGGTATACCACCGTATATGCCATCAGCAGCATGGCTACCGGATGGATATTGGGGAATGCTTCCATCACGATCTTCGATGCAAACACAATGGCACCGAGCATGGCAAACAGTACCAGTCTGGTCAGCTTCCGGTGAGATTCGTGCAGGGACAGATTTGTATTATTCTGCTGCGTAGACTTCATACACCAGCTTGAAGGCATCTCCTTCTGCAATGGGAGTGTCGCTGACGCCGGTCATGGCATATTCTTCACCGATATACAGGCTCCAGTAAGCACCGTCGGCGTCAAAATCAGCTGTGATTCCGTCAACGGCATTGATGTACAGACCATACGGGCCTTCTTCCCCTTCGATAATGCCTTCCGCCAGCAGAGCATCGCCCAGGTTGGCAGCATCGGAGGTGATGGTGTGATCTGTGGCAGTACCGTCAGGCCCAACCACCGTCAGGGTAAAAGTAACTGCTTCTCCGGATGCTTCATCTCCGCCGCAGGAAACAAAGCACAGTGCCAACGCCGCCATCAGCACAAAGAGGAACAGTCTGGAAAAACGCTTCAGAGAGTTTCTTTTCATTTTTGTCAGATCTCCTTTGAAAATAATATGTAAGTACGTAACCGAAGGTCGCAGGCACTCGCTGCAGCCGTACTTCTGCCCGGCAGGTATCCCGGCTCATACCACTTTTCTGTACCTTCCCGGTTTCCCAGTGGCGTACCCGATCCTGCGGCAGTGGATCCTGACAGAAAAGCATAATGGTATTCACGGTGACGTGCTCGCACAGTATTTGCACCTGTTTCCGGTTTGAACCATCATGACAACATGTCACAAGCGGTACCGGGCAGGTATAGTATACCGCATTGTTTCCCAAAAAGCAATAGTGAATCCGAATTTTGCAGAAGATACAGGCAGATATACGGCTGTAATAGTAAACACACATTTTGAATTGTGGAAATGTACAGTTTTTAATTTCTGTTTTTGGTGTTTGTGTATATTGCAAAAAAAATGGGTTAATGGTATAATAAATCATAAATTATGCACAAACATAAAGGAGCATTCCATATGAAACGCAAAACCATATCCCTTCTGCTGGTTCTTGTGATGCTGCTGTCCTCCATGGCGGCATGCGGTGAAAGCGACGCTGACACCATCACAGATGATACTGCAGCAGCTGAAACCGAAACCGTAAAGGAAACCACCGAACTGGAAGCCCGTCTGGCTCTGCCCGATAATCTGCCCGAAAAGGATTTCGACGGTTACGACTTCCGTGTACTGACCAGAAACAGAGACGACTTTATCAAGGATGTCGGTGCGGATCTGGAACTGACCGGTGACGTGTTCAATGATGCCCTGTACAACCGGAATAAGACACTGGAAGAACGCTTCAATTTCATTCTTTCTGCGGAATACGCTGAAAACAACGGTACTGCAACCCATGCCGCTGCACAGGCTGCTGTTCTGGCCGGTGACGATACATACGACGTTGTAGAAAATCAGGTAACCCAGATGGCCGGTACCTGTACT
>JAFQGY010000100.1 GCA_017415325.1 Clostridia bacterium | reverse complement strand
GCCCTGCTGCCGTATATCCGTGTGATTTCCCGGGTAACTCCCATGGATAAAAGCCGTCTGATCCGCGCCGCACAAAGCATCGGACACGTGACAGGGATGACAGGGGATGGAATCAATGATGCACCGGCACTGAAAGCTGCAGATGTTGGGTTTGCCATGGGCAGCGGTACCGATGTGGCCAGAGAAGCCGGAGATATTGTCATCACCGACGACAATTTTATATCCATCGGCAGGGCGATACTGTTCGGACGCACCATATTCCAGAGCATCCGGAAATTCATTGTGTTTCAGCTGATCATGAACCTGTCGGCAGTGGGCGTATCCCTGCTGGGGCCGCTGGTGGGTATTGAACATCCGGTAACGGTCATCCAGATGCTCTGGATCAATATCATCATGGATACCCTGGGTTCCCTTGCCTTTGCCGGAGAAGCCCCCCTTGCCTCCTATATGCACCAGCCGCCTGTCAGCCGGAAAGAACCCATCCTGACCGGAGACATGCTTCGGCAGATTCTGCTGTCTGCTGCATACAGTATTGTACTGTGCATGGGATTTCTCACCTCCACCTTTGCCCGGTACCGGATCGGGCGTGGGGATATGACATATTTCCTCACGGTATTCTTTGCACTGTTCGTGTTCTGCGGGGTCAACTTTGCCTTTACCGTCCGCACCCCGACGCTCAATCTGCTCTCCGGACTGGGGAAAAACCGTGCCTTTCTGCTGATCATGCCCGCAGTGGCCTGTATTCAGCTGCTGATTCTGTATTTCGGCGGGACGATCTTCCGCACAGTACCCCTGGAACCGGATACACTGCTGTGGTGCTGGATGCTGTCGCTGACGGTGTTGCCGGCGGATGCGCTGCGGAAGTGGTTCTGCCGGGATACGTGATGCGGCTCATTCCAGACGCAGGTACTCCTCATAGGCCTCCATAGTCACACGGCAGTGATGATGGCTGGCAATGTCCATCTGTTCCAGTACCTGCAGCTGTTCCGGCCAGAGGCTTTTGGATCTTCCCAGTGTCCCTTTCCATGGACTGCAGCAGACAATCGTCAATTCGGATACGGCTGTAATCTTGTTTTCATTCTCTGCCGCATACGAATACAGCAGAAGTTTGCTTTCCCGTTCCGTTCGGTACACCCGTTCCATCGCTGCCCCGCCTGCATACAGATCATTGAACCGGACGATTTTCTCCGGCCCGGCAAAACGGAAGGCGCCTTCGATGTTCAGCACCATTGTCCCTTCCGCCTCAGCTACCCCCGTCCAATCCAGATGCACATCATTCCGTCCCTGATACATCCCGTGTCCCAGATACAGGTGGTACTCCTCCGGTACTCTGGTGGTATCCGATGACCAGATCAGCGACGGAATGACTTTTGTGGGATCACTTGGGTCTCTGTATGTACTGTGTTCATATTCCGCTTTGATTTTTCCGCCGTCCTTGTTGCGGATCGTCAGAACAGGAGCGCGGAACCATGCCAGATCCAGCCGTTCTTCGGAATAGTGTTCCCAGCCCGTATTGCAGACTGTGGCATCCGGTTTCACCTGTTTCAGGGAAAAGGCGGTACTGTTGCCATGGGTATCTCCGGTGGGGGAGAGTCCCTGGGGTACAGCATATGGATTGCCGTCCTCTTTTCCCTGCCAGAGAAACACGGCCATATTGGGATTGTCATAATTCTCATATCGGGATGCCAGTCCATATGCTTCCGGTTCTATTTCCTCTTTGAAAACCATTTCGATGATCCCGGACAAATATGCCCCGGCCCATAATACCACAAAAAACAGTGTGAGCACCAGAATATTTCTGCCGGTTTCTCTGGTTTCATACATTGCATTCTCCTCCTATTTCTACAATTTGTTTGTAGTATTATAATACCATATCTGTAAAAATCAGTCAACAGGAAAACGCTTCTTTTGTAAAATACAATAGGAAATACAGCAAACTGCACAAAAAAACACCGGTCTGTTAAAACCGATGTTTTCTTTGCAGTATTCTGCATCAAATCAGTGCCAGTGTCTTCAGGATAAAGATCCCTATAAAAATGGTCACGATACAGAGCAGCGTGGTCAGCAGCAGAATCTGTGCCGCCAGTTCTCCGTCATTCTTCATTTTTTTCGCCATGATATAGCTGGACACGGCTGTGGGAGCACCGAACAGGATCAGCACAACCCCAAGAGAGGCGTCCCGGAACCCCAGCAGGGCTGCCAGCGTCACCATAAGTCCCGGCAGAAGCACCGTTTTTCCCAGAGAAGACGCCACAGCATACCCCATCCGTCCCTTCATGTTGGCAGGCTTGAAATTGGCCCCCAGACTCATCAGGGCAAGGGGAGTACACAGGTTGTTCAGATAGGTCAGGCTTTTGTTTGCGATCACAGGCAGTTCCCAGCCGAAAAACATAAAGGGCAGGCCCAGTACCACACCGATGATCAGCGGATTGGTCACGATATTTTTCAGAATTCCCAGAATGCTCTTCTTATTCAGCTTATGTTCGGCATCGCTGGAAAAAACAGACAGGATGATCACCGAATAGGAATTGAACATCAGGATGACAAAGGGCATCACGATGGCGATCATCTGGGTTCCTGTGGTGCCGAACATATTCTCTGCCAGCGGTACACCCAGAATGGCAAAATTGGAACGGCACATCCCCTGTACAAATGCGCCCCGTTTCGTGGGATCCCTGAAACAGACTGCGGCAAACAGGGTCACAAGGGCAAAGGAGGCGGTCACTGTGATTACGCAGAACCAGATCAGACGCATGTCTCCGATAACGTCCAGTGAGGATTTTGACACTTCCAGAAACAACATGACAGGAAGTGCGATTTTGAACACCACACGCTCGGCAACTTCACAGAAATCGTCCGTAATGAAACGGAAACGCTTCAGCAGATACCCCAGAATCACCAGAATGAAAATGGGCACCACTGCATTTACGCTGTAGGTCAGATTGGATAGCATAAGACTGCCTCGATCATTGATAAAGTGAGAAATAACCGTCGATCCCTGCCGCTACTCCGTCAATGAACTTTTCCTGCCATTCGGGATTCTGAATGTTTTCGGCGTCATTTTTATTGGATATGAATCCGATTTCAATCAGGGATGCAGCCATGGTGGTTGTCCGCAGAACCACATACGACTGATTGTCATGTACCGACGGCGCTTTTACATCCGGAAATTCCTTGGCAAGATGGGCACTGATGGAGTTGGCCACCGCATCGGAGTATGTAACGGTTTTTATGGGAGAGTCATAATAGTATACACGGATTCCCCCGATGGAATCATCTTCGTCAAAGGTATCGCAGTGCAGGGATACGAAATAATCCACATCCAGCGAATTGACATAGGCAGCCCGTTCGTCCGCACTGAAAATATTATTCTTATAGGAGTTGAATTCCTCAGGGAATGTGTTTCCGTCATGGGTCAGAAGAACGGTGTACCCCATCCCTTCCAGTTCTGCTTTCAGGGCATATGCATACTGCAGGGTCATGTCCTTCTCTTCTTTTTCGTCCTCCAGATAGTCACTGGAGCAGCCAACGTCGTCAAATCCATGTCCGGGATCTATGCAGATGGTAATTCCGGTATCTTCCCCAGGAGCATCAGAGACAGGTCTGCCGACACCGATGGAAGGATAGCCGGGGTCCGGTTTCTTTGTCTCCGTTTCCGCCGCCGGGCCGCCGCAGGAAACAAGCATTGCACCCATAAGCAGAAACACAGACATACGCAGAGAGGTTTTTTTCAGTATCATTTGTTTCAGGACTTCGTTGACTTATCCGTTGGTATTTTCAAAATTTCCTGCGGGAATAATGCCGCTGACAGCAGACTGCATGGCATCGACGGTAAGACCTTCCACACCATGGGCAGCTGCCATTTCCGGGGCATATTTGGACAGCTCTGTGATCTGGTAACCGCTTCCGTCGGCATTATGATGCTTTACCAGCGGCAGGATCTTTACGTTTTCCAGAGCAGCGGTACCGTCTTCTCCCACAACCACATCCAGTGTCAGAAAACCGCTGAGCACCGATTCCATATCGGTTCCGGTTCCCATCAGATTGCCGAGAGAATAGGCAACAAAGGTTCCGGTTCCGTCATCGGCAGTCAGCCATTCTGTAGTCTGCAGACCCCTGCCGTCTGTACCGACAATGACATCTGCACCGGCTTCCGCAAGCATCTGACAGGCAGAACGCTGCTCGGCACGGACAGAACTTTCTGCTCCGTTATCCCAAGTCACAGAGACAAAAACAACATCCGAAACCAAATCGGCATATGTGATCAGGGATGCAGCCACAGAGGCGTCTGTCAGATCATGCAGTACCAGCCCGTCTGTATCGGAATTGGCGTTTTCCGTGAAAGAAACAAATGCCACACGGACACCGTCCATTTCCAGTACACGTACATCTCCGGCATCGATATCGTCCTTATAGGCACCGATCTGCATCACACCGGTTTCACATACATTTTCAATGGTGGAACGCAGTCCTCCGGCTCCGCATACGAGGCGCTCGGCACCGGCCACATTGATTACGTCAAACCCCAGATCCTGCAGAGCGATGAGAGAATCTGCAGGCATGTTTGTGAAAGTTTCCGAAGAGGTTCCAAAGGTATCCACATCTGCCGCAGGAGAATGGAGTGTTACCAGAGACATATCCGCGTTCTGCACCAGAGGATAAATATTGGAGTACATGGTCAGAAAACTGTACTGCTTCCCTTCCATGGCTCTGGCGGCTGCATCATTGCAGATTGCTTCGTCAATGAATACACCGCCTGCCGCTGCCAGTGAGAGGCGGACTGCCGTTTCTTCCGGCACTGCTTCTGTTTCCGGAACTGTTTCCGGCTCTGTTTCTCCCGCCACCTCGCTGTACCGTTCCGCCTGCCGCAGGGTGGGGGCTGTTGTTTCTTCCCGGGAACGGATTTCACTCGTTGCATCCCGCATTTCCACCAGTCCGCAGGAAGTGGCAGAAAACACCAACAGACTGGAAGCACAAAACAGTGCCGCCAGTCTCTTGGATGCGGGAAGATACGAAGTCTGATTACTTTCTAACTTCCAGAATCTTCTGTTCATAAGCCTTCATTTCGCTTACCCAGCTGTCACGGGTGGGAACGCCCTGCTTTTCGCAGTAGTAATCCCATACGGCAGCAAAGGGATAGGTCTTGATTTCTTCCAGATATGCCAGACGGGAGGTGTAGTCTCCTTCTGCTTCAAACTTCTGCAGCATGGCAACGGGTTCGAGAGCAGCCCACAGCAGAGCCTTCTGCATGCTTCTGGAACCGATAGCCCAGCAGGCGATCCGGTTGATGGAAGCGTCAAAGAAGTCCAGACCGATGTTTACTCTGTTTTCGTAGCCGCCTCTTGCGATTTCGTTGGCAATGGCCTTCAGTTCGTCGTCGATGATTACTACGTGGTCGGAGTCCCAGCGAACAGGGCGGGATACATGCAGCATAACTTCCTTCATGTAGGTCAGAACAGCACTCAGCTTGTCGGAAACCACTTCGGTGGGATGGAAGTGACCGGTATCCAGAGTAACCATCTTGCCGTGCTTCATAGCGCAGGCAACATAGAATTCGTTGGAACCGATGGTGCAGCTTTCCGCGCCGATCCCGAATACCTTGGATTCCACAGCGTCACCGATGCAGGTGTCGTCCAGCTGTTCTGCGAAGATCTTGTCGAAGGAGTCAGCCAGATACTGTCTGGACAGAGCGCGGTTCACGGGAATATCCTTGAATCCGTCGGGTACCCAGTGGTTGATCATGGCTCTCTGACCCAGTTCCTTACCGAAGTATTCGGCGATGTGACGGGAACGGATGCAGTGTTCGATCCAGTAGTTACGAACAGCGGGATCGTTGTGGGACAGGGTGAAACCGTCGTCAGCCATGGGATGAGAGAAGCAGGTGGGGTTGTAGTCCAGACCCAGACCTCTTTCCTTGGCCCACTGTACCCAGGAGGTAAAGTGTTCGATGTCGATTTCGTTTCTTTCCACCTTCTTGCCGCCGTTGTCCAGGTAGATGGCGTGCAGGGACAGCTTCTTCTTACCAGGGATCAGCTTTGCGGCAAAGTCAAAGTCTGCTCTCAGTTCATCGATGTTGCGGGCACGTCCGGGGTAGTTGCCGGTGGTCTGGATACCGCCGCTCAGTTCTCCGTCGGGGTTTTCAAAACCTCTTACGTCGTCGCCCTGCCAGCAGTGGATGGATACGGGGGTGTTTTCAACCTTTGCGATAGCGGCGTCTACGTCTACGCCCAGAGCAGCGTACTGTTCTTTCGCAAATGCATACATTTTTTCAATGCTCATGATGTTTTTCTCCATTTCGTATTTTGATATATGTGATAAAAATGTACTCTGAAATTGGGAGATGCTTACGCACCGATCAGGCACTTATTCCGCTTATTCACCGATCAGTGCACAGAATCTGCCGTATGCTTCGTCCCATGCGCCGGCGGTTTCGGTATCCGGCTTGTATTCTTTGATTTCAAAGGAATCGCGGATCACGCGTCTTGCTTCCCACATGTCGGCGAATTCCCCTGCGGCGATACCCTGCATGGCGATATTGCCCAGAGAGGTAGCTTCCACGGGGCCTGCGTTGACCAGTCTGTGGGATGCGTCTGCGGCAAACTGAGATAGCATTTCTTCCTTGATACCGCCGCCTACGATGTTGATGACGGGATACTTCCGGCCGGTGATCAGTTCCAGCTTTTCAGCGGTCCAGCGATACCGGAGAGCCAGGGACTCAAAGATGCAGCGAACGATTTCGCCAACGGTTTCCGGAACGTGCTGGCCGGTTTCCTGGCAGTATTCGCGGATTCTCTTGGGCATGTTGCCTGCGGTGGCAAAACGCTTGTCGTCGGGGTTGATGATGCTCTGCAGAGGCTTGGAAGCCAGTGCCAGTGCGGACAGTTCGTCGAAGGTATACTTGGTACCTTCTCTTGCCCACTGCCGGCGGGATTCCTGTTCAATCCACAGACCCATGATGTTCTTCAGGATCCGGATGGTGCCGAACACGCCGCCTTCGTTGGTG
>JAFQGY010000099.1 GCA_017415325.1 Clostridia bacterium | reverse complement strand
GTTCCGGTGATGGCGCTCCCCTGTATGATCTGACCGGTCTGATCGCTTCCGAAGGTCTGGAACTCGGTCTGTGGCTGGCTATGGTAAACGACGTTGATGGTCCCGACGGCACCAATGGCGACACCTGTATGCGTACCGACAACAGCAACGGTCAGGCATGGGTTGCACAGGATATGTGCTCCATCTGCCTGTCTCTGGTAGACGCTCCTGTTCCGGAAACCGAAGCAGAAGTGGTTGACGGCGCTGCTGATGCTGTTGTTACCGCTCCCCAGACATTTGATGCAGGCGTGATTGCCGCTGTGGCTGCTGTTGTATCCGCTGCCGGTTACGCTGTATCCAGAAAGCACAGATAAGCTTCTTCATGGTTACCCCTTTTGGAGATGTGTGGTTCGCCCATACATCTCCTTTTTTTGTCCATGCCATATTCGACAAGATTTCCGATTCTGCGGCAGAATATTTCTGTATCTCCTCCATTGCACTTTTCCGGCAAAAGGTGTATAATACCATTTCGGTACTATCTGAAATTTACTGCATCGGAGGTTGTACGGGCTGCAGAATCGCATCTGTCTGCCTGCTTTTTTATGAACATTTTCAGACCCAAAATCATCGACACCATGAAGTCCTACTCCGGCAAGCAGCTGGCAAGTGACCTTGTAGCCGGGCTCATCGTCGCCATCATCGCCCTGCCCCTGTCCATTGCCCTTGCCATTGCATCCGGCGTATCTCCCGAAAAAGGGCTGTACACCGCTATCGTCGCCGGGTTCGTGATTGCCCTGTTCGGCGGCAGTGCTGTGAACATTTCCGGCCCCACCGCCGCCTTTGCCACCATCGTTGCGGGCATCGTCGCCCAGCACGGTACAGAAGGTCTGGTTATCGCCACCCTGATGGCCGGGCTGCTGCTGATTCTCATGGGGATCTGCCGGGTGGGTTCTCTCATCAAGTATATCCCCCACACCATCACCACCGGGTTCACCTCCGGGATTGCCATTACCATCGTGGTGGGACAGATCAAGGATTTTCTGGGGCTGACCTATCCGGAAGGCACCCATGCCATTGAAACCATGGAAAAGCTGGAAGCCGTAGCCGCCTCCATCGGGACGCTGAACTGGCAGGCACTGCTGGTGGGATGCATCGGGCTGGCCATCCTGATTCTGTGGCCGAAGGTTTCCAAAAAGATTCCCGGTTCTTTGATTGCCGTGGTGGCTGGTGTGCTGGTGGTGAAGCTCATCGGCATGAACGTAAACACCATCGGGGATCTGTATACCATTTCCCGTTCCCTGCCCACACTGTCCGTACCTTCCATCGACCTGTCCTCCATCTGGCCCCTGGTTTCCAGCGCATTCACCATTGCCATTCTGGCCGGCATCGAATCCCTGCTGTCCTGCGTGGTGTCTGACGGTATGATCGGAGACAAGCATAATTCCAATACGGAACTGATCGCCCAGGGCCTTGGCAATATCGCATCCGGTCTGTTCGGCGGGATTCCTGCCACCGGTGCCATTGCCCGTACTGCAGCCAACGTCAAGAACGGCGGCCGTACCCCTGTTGCCGGGATGGTGCATGCACTGGTGCTGCTGCTGGTGCTGGTGGTGCTGATGCCGTACGCCGCCTGGATCCCCATGCCCATCATCGCCGCTGTACTGTTCATCGTGGCGTACAACATGAGCGAATGGCGGGAATTCGTGCATATCTGCAAGACCTCCGGCTTCCACGATATTCTGGTGCTGGTGCTGACCTTTGCGCTGACCGTGATTTTTGACCTGGTGGTTGCCATCATCTGCGGTCTGGTTGTGGCGTATGCACCCGTACTGGTGAAGAAGCTCCTGAAAAAAGACAGAAAAGACGCATAAATTCCAAACCGCTGTGTTTCCCTTCCGCAGAGATGCACAGCGGTTTCTTCTATATGGAGGAGTAGCCTATGACTTTTCCCGCATTTCTTACCGCCTGTATGGTGGTTTTCATGTTTGTCGGTGCCCTTGACCATGTTTTCGGCAACCGGTTCGGCTTGGGGGAACAGTTTCTCAGAGGGTTTGAAGCCTTCGGTTCTCTGGCGGTGACCATGACCGGTGTGCTGGTGCTGCTGCCCTATGTGGAACGGTATCTGGGGCCGGTGATCACGCCGCTCTGTACGTCCCTGGGCATCGACCCTTCCATGATAGCCGGGATGGTGCTGGCCTGTGATATGGGCGGTTTTCCCCTGGCACAGAGCATTGCCACAACGCCAGTTGGTGCGGGACTGGGCGGAATGATTCTGGGCAGCATGATGGGGGCCAATATTGTATTCAACATTCCCGTAGCACTGGGGATGATTCCCAGAGAAGACCGTCCCGCCATGTCGCTGGGGGTGCTGTGCGGGTTTATCACCATTCCCGTGGGATGCTTTTTCGGGGGACTGACAGCAGGCTACGGTGTGCTTATGACCCTGCGGCAGCTGATCCCGGTGTTTGTGGTTTCACTGGGGATTGCTCTGCTTTTGTGGCTGGTGCCGGAAGGGATCTCCAGGGCATTTCTGATTTTCGGAAAGGTCATCAGCGTGGTGGCCACCCTTGCCTGTGTCCTTGCCATCGGCCAGACCCTCACCGGCCTTTCGATTCTGCCGGGACTGGGAGACATCCGGGAAGCCATGGATCTGGTGGTAAACATTGTACTGGTGCTGCCGGGGGCTTATGTGATGGTAACGCTGCTGTCCCGACTACTGAAGAATCCTTTCCGGAAGCTGTCCGGACTGTTGAAAATCAGTGAAACTTCCACCCTGGGACTGCTGACCACCATCGCCAACTGTGTCCCCACCATGGCACTGATCGAAAAAATGGACTACCGGGGAAAGGTGCTGAACTTTGCGTTTCTGGTAAGCGCCGGGTATCTGCTGGGGGATCATATGGCCTTCTGCAGTGCTATGGATGCGACGCTGGTTCTGCCCATGATCGTAGGGAAATTCACGGCGGCGGTGTGTGCGCTGCTGCTGGCCCTGGCTGTGACAAATAAAAGATAAAAAATAAGAAGTAAGAAACGGGTTCAGAAGCTGTGACCGTGTGTCATATCCTTCATACCTCTGATTTCTTACTTCTTATCTGTTTATATGGCGATTCTCAGAATATCCCATCTGCTCTGCCAGTCCGGTGTGATGCTCACAAAGGCCCATTCGCCATCGATTTCCCGCATGGTGTAGGTATATCTGTGACTGAGTACCAGCCTGTTGTGATCGGCATAGAACTGTACCTTTACATCCACCGTACCGTCGCTGTTTTCCGTGACGCCGGTGATCCTGTGCCGGACACTCCAGCCGCCGTGGCCCGGAATGATGTACCGTTCGGGTTCTCCCTCTTTGACAGCATCCGGAAAATACCGGGACTTTGCATAGGAGTCAGACGGCGTAAAGTCAGAAATGCCCAGGTAGGTTTTCGCATAAGCGGCAATTTCTGCGGCAGTACTGCCCTCTTCGTTCCACAGCCGGGAAAGGATATAATCGGTTACATACTGTCTTTGGTCTCTGTCCATATCGTTGGTCTTCGGGAATTCGTACAGCAGGGAGCTGTTCAGCAATCCGGCCACAGCGGCGGCGGCTCCGTCATAGTGCTGCGCCGGACGATCCACCGGCATAAATACGATACTGAGCATCCCCTCTTCCACGATATAATGGTTCCAGCCGGTCTGCATTCCTTCCAGCACTGACCGTTCTTCCGGCAGGAACAGGAAATGCAGTTTTCCGGGATCGTTCTCATCCAGCCATACAGTGTATTTTTCCGGGTACAGCAGGACATTCCGATACATTTCCGCCTCTCCTGCAGACAGTTCTGCAAGGGTGTCCGCATCCCCCGTCAGCAGAGCCGCAATATATCTTGCAGGACCAGTGTTGATGTCCGTTCCGTTTCCTCCGTCCACTATGCATGGAATCTCTGCAATTTCCTCCAGTGTATCCCCGCTGTGGGGCATGTTGTGGTTGGGGAATCGTACCGGTGCGCCGTCCATCCACCATTCCACCAGATCCGGTGCTCCGATGACTGTCTTTTTCTCAGCGGCATTTATGGCAAACGTGACATACGCCGCTTCCGTTTCTTCCCTGTCCATGGCTTCGATCAGCACCAGCATCTGTCCGTCTTCCGTATACCTTGCCCCGATGGCTCTGGCGTTATCATACCGGGTACCGCCCAGCACCTGCGGCTCATGCACCACCTTGCCGGAATCGGTATAATACGCCTTATACAGTGCCGGCTGACCGTCTGCGGAGGTGTAGGAAAGCAGCCATTCTCCGGTGTCGCCGAATTCTTCCGCAAAGAGCAGACCGTCTCCTTTGTTCGGCCGCCATGCGGTGATGGGATCTGCACCGGTGGTAATGCGGACAGACTCGATGTACCCAGTATAGCTGTCCCCCATACCGCCGATCCCCCAGCGGACTTCCATGGTGTACCCGCTGCCAAGGTCGATGGGGAACAGCCATGTGGAATCGCCGATCTGCTTTCGGCCGGGCAAGATAGCTTCGCGCATCTCGTCCCAGTCCACCGCAGTCCGCACGGGAATGAACGGATACACCGCTTCCTCCGGCTTTTCCTGATTGGCAATATGCATGATCACATCCCCGCCGGCAGCATAGGTTTCCAGCAGTCCGTTTACGGCATCCATGATGGTATTTCTGGTCCAGCCGAAATCATCCCGGAACAGCCTGGTTTCCCCGATCCATCCTCTGGTATAGGCTTCAAACCATTCTCCGCTGCTCTCCGGCTCCCGGCACAGGAATACCTGATCCTGCACTTCCCCGTCCAGCGTTTTCCCCGTCAGATGCAGGAACACTCTGCCCGCTTCCTCTGAGAATGTGATCTGCGGGGCGGGACAATCCGGTGCAAGGGTGGTGTCCAGGATCAGCATACGGCGTTCTGCATATTCCGTAGGGGGATCCAGCGGGTAGTACACCGACAGCCGGTACCCTGCATCCACATTCGTAGCAAGCCAGAAGTATTCCTGCCCGGCTTTTGTGGTATGGGTTCCGCCGCCAAGGTCTGTCCACGTATAGGAGGTGGTTTCATACGGTTTGTAGTCCGTCACCATCACCCGGCTGGCAATGGCGCCTTCGTAGCTGACGCCCTGGAAGCACAGATCAAACAGTCCGTTTCCGCTGGCCGATGGGATCACTCCCTGGAAATTCTCCTCCGGAATCTCCCAGATGTTCCCTGTTTCATCCCGGCTGAATCCGTATCCGTTGGCCAGGATCATGAGCTTTTTCATATTCCATTTTCCATCGGTATACAGATCCAGAAATTCGTCCGTGGACAGAAACTCCCCGGTCTTCCGGTTGTAGTGGTGGATGTCATAGTCGATCCCCACGGCACCGCTGGCATTGGAACCGCCGTGATGCCGGATGGCGATGGTACAGGTGTCTTCCCAGAGGATCACTTCATAGGACACGGAGAAGAATTTGTAAATATCCGGATCCCCCCGTTCCAGCTGGTCAATCAGACTGCCGTACCGGTGGAAATATTTGTCTGCGATCCTCTGGTTCCATTCGTCTTCTCCGGCGATCTGGGGCAGCTGCATGACATACCAGCGGGAGTATTCTTTGGTCATGTGCATTTCCGCATTGTAGTCCACCCGATATCCGGTGTACACCAGAGCATCCTTTTCCGCCGGCAGAGCGTATTTCGTCCGATCCACCTCTACGGGAACAAACCCCGGTTCCTCCACCACCGCAGTCTCCGGCGGCAGCACTTCCTCAGCATCCGGCCCCTCCGGCAATACTTCCACCACCGGATCTTCATCCAGCTCTGGAATTTCTTCCAGCCCTGGAATTTCTTCTGTTTCTGCTTCCACCGGAATCTCCTCCGGCAAGGATGTTTCTTCCGTTTCCTGCGGACTCCCGGTTTCTTCCGTTTCCATGGGTTTCACTTCGCATGCTACAAATACCCCGGCACCCAGACACAGCACTGCCGCCACACCGATGATCCACCAGCCGCGCGTTTTCACACCGGTGTCCATGATGTTCCGGAACCGCTCCTTCACGGCACTTTTCCGGGGATTGAACCGGGTGGTCAGCTGTCCGCTCCGCAGATGGCACCGCTTGACGATATCCAGCATCACCATACCGTATACCCGACGGTTTTCTTCGTCCAGTCCCAGCAGTGCCGCTTCGTCGCAGGCCATTTCCATATCACTCATGAACCTTGCAGACATCAGATGCACCAGAGGATTGAACCAGTGCAGCGACCGGGCAAACAGTGCCGCCAGTTTCCGCCACACATCGCCCCGGCGGTAGTGGATCAGTTCATGGGTGAGTATCCCCCGCAGGGCATGGGGATCCAGCTGCATATCCGGCAGAATCACCCTGGTACGGAAGAAACCGCACACCATGGGACTGCCCGCCAGCGCACTGACCGCCAGTTTCGGAGGGCGGCGGATCTGCATTTCTTCGCAGATCGTCTGGTACAGCGCCTTCGTTTCCGGATCCGCCACCAGCATGGTTCGCCGCATGGAGCCCATCAACCGGAGATACCCGCAGATCTGCCCGAAAAAGAGAACCAGCGCTACCGTCAGCCACAGCACACAGATCCCCGGCAGAATATGACGGTTCCACAGTTCCGGCAGATCTGTGGACGGGACAGGTTCCGACGGTTCCGGGACAGATTCCGGTACACCGGAAAGTGCTTTTGTTTCCTCCACCCGGATTTCCCCCGTTTCCGGAATCCATGCAGGCACCGTTGTTTCTGCCGTATCCCAGGACTGGCCGACCGGTTCATACCGTACTGCCGGTTCTGCAGAAGGCATATATTCCGTTTCCGCAGGTTCCGCTGTTTCTGCCGCAGCTTCTTCCGCCGGCACCGCAGAAGGTGTCACTTCCAGTGTGACAAGAGGCGAAACCATCAGCGTACCCATGGGAATACACAGACGCAGAATCAGAATTGTCCATACCAGATACCGTGTCCGGGCTGCAAAATTCTTTCCGAACAGATGCATCAGGACAAAAGCCGCCGCAATCACAGCCGCCATGGATATACTGACCGTCAATATATGGGAAAAGAGAGTTGTCAACATAGGCTTCTCCGAACTCCAAACCACTGCATGCTTTTCTGCAGCGGACACAATTATACACTTGTTTATAGATTAAGGATACCATATGCACAGACATTTGTCAATAGGTATGCTGAAAAAAACGAAATTTGTATTGCATCTTCTGTCCGGAAGCGGTATAATAAAGGCAGCTTATACTAACGAGGTATTGTATCATGCAAACAACCAGCCATGCGGATCGTGCGGCAGAACTGTTTCTGTCCGGATATAACTGCGCCCAGTCCGTCTTCGGTGCTTTCTGTGATGTTACCGGGATGGATTTTTCGGCGGCTATGCGGCTTTCTTCGTCCTTCGGCGGCGGCATGGGACGGCTCCGGGAGGTCTGCGGCACGGTTTCCGCCATGTTCATGATTGCCGGGATTCTCTGGGGATACAGCGATACCGGAGAAGACGGGGCCAAAGCGGCGCACTACACCCGGATTCAGCATCTGGCGGAAGAATTCCGGAAAAACCACGACACCATCATCTGCCGGGAACTGATCGCCGGACTGAAAAAGGATTCTTCCCCCATTCCGGAAGCCCGTACCGAACAGTATTACAGGGAACGCCCCTGTGTACGTTTTGTCCGGACAGCTGCAGAGATCCTGGACCGGGAAATTGCGGCGGAACAGAACCGCTCCCGGGAAAACTGAAAAACCGAACAGAAAAAACCTTACTGTACCACGAATGATACGGTAAGGTTTTGTTGGTTTTGGGAATATAGGTCACAGCGTATCCTGTTCTCTTTCAAACCGCCGGTCGGCAAGGTCGCAGAACCGTTTGATCAGCTTGATTTCTCTGGGGTCATAGGGATACCCGTTGAACCGGTACAGATCGTGCTGCCATTTGGTCAGGTCTCTTGTGCCGCTCAGAAAGGCTTCGTTGAACAGGCCGCCCCAGGGTTCGTAGGTCTGGGAATAGCCCTGCATCAGCCCCCAGCTGTAGGAGCCGATTTTTTCCAGATAGAACAGAGGGAAAATTTCCGCTACATCGTTGCCGTCCAGCCGGTTCAGCCATTCGTTGTTGATGAGAGGACGGTCATACTGCTCTCGGAGAAATTCGATGAACAGGATCATATTGGCGTAGGGGCCGTAGTAGTGGAAGGTAATCACATCCGACAGTTCCAGTGCCCGCCGTTCCACAGGGGTGATTTTGTCAGCGTCCAGTGTATACCGCCAGATATCGGCTGTCAGCGGCTGGATGGGATCGTGGGAGCGGACGATTTCAAAGAATTTCTCCATGGCGGGCAGGCTCATTTCCCCTCTCCGGCTGTTTCCGATTTCGTTCCAGATGTCCCAGATCTGGATCCGCCCGTCCTTTGCGTACCTTCCGGCAATCTCGTCCACCATTGCGTAATACGCCGGTTCGATATCCGGGTCGTCCAGCAGCATATACCCGGGATCGGTGTATCCGCCGGCATGGGGGCCTTTTTTGATGCCGCTGTGGTATCCCCAGTCCACCGGCTGCGGCCCGAAGGTCACCGGCTTCCAGAAATTCTTCGGCACCGTACAGTCGTTCCCCAGACAGAGCATGACTTTAATGCCGTGTTTGTTCGCCAGGGTGATGTATTCTTCCAGATTTTCCATAAAGGAATCGTGTTCGTAATACCAGCATTCAAACTGGATGATGGCCCGCACGGCATTGAATCCGGTTTCGTGGGCAAGGGCAAATTCATAGTCCAGCTGTTCGGCAATTTCCGCCCGGTTATAGGCCTGCCACATGGCGATCCGGTTCACACAGTTGGAAGGGTATCCGGAAAACCCGCGGATCCATGGCTGTCTGTTATACCATTCCCATGCCTGTTCGCTGGTCCACTGGCCGGGATGCAGAGTCTGTGTATGCATATGCTTTGTCCTTTCTGATTATGATGGTTCTTCCGGAAGAATCCGGCTCCAGTCAAAGAGTTCTCCGGGGTCGTGCTTCTCCGTGGAATAGTCGTCGTGTCCGATGATATGCTCCCTGTCTGCCGGGATGCTGTACCGTGTGCAAAGATCTGCCACCAGTCCGGTCAATGCTGTATACTGGGCATCGGTGAATCCGATCAGTGCCGGCTCCAGCGTTTCATATGCCCCGTCCGGCAGGTATTTTTCCATGTCCGTCTCCGAACCGATGGCGGCCAGCTCAATCCCGATGGCATACTCATTCATGGTGTTGGTATATCCGGGATCCCCCAGCCATTCTCCCGCACCCGCATGCCAGGCCACTCTGTCCTCCGGCACATAGCAGTGCACCGTTCCTTCCCGGTCGATGAGATAGTGGGTGCTGACTTCGTTTTCGGTGAACAGTGCCCGGAGATGGTCTTCGTTGTAGGGATCGTCCAGGTGCTCCACCACGGCGCTGGTGAAATGGATCATCACAAATTCCGGAGGATATTTCCGCTCCCAGGAATAGTCCGAAAGCGGCATCAGCAGATCCAGTTCTGCACCGGTATACACGGACAAGGGCCCTGCCCCGGCACAGCGGATCCCTTCCGCCGGAGAAACCGTTTCCAGATCGGTCACCGTTTCCAGCCCGCCGATGGGACGGTCACAGGCGCAGAGAGACAGCAGCAGTATGGCTGTGCAAAGCCGTTTTAACGTTTGTCCGTTCATATACCGTAACCGTCCTTTCCACGGGATTCATTACGGACAGTATAGCAGAATTCTGTCGAAATGTCAATCGAAGAAGAAAAAGATACCGCCGGGATGACGATATCTTTTCTCTTTGCTTATTCTTCCAGTGCGGCAAAAGCCTTGCTGTATTTGTCCAGTACAGTCTGGTAGGTATTCCGGCTCTTGGTCAGGGCAGATGCAATGTCCTGCTGATTCTTATTGAAGCACTGGTACATAGTCCCATCACGGAATTCCGTGCCCAGCAGGGTATCCGCCGCATCAAACACCAAATTTTCCAGAATCAGATCCAGCATGGCGGAGGATTCTTCATCCCTGGAAACCTTACTCTTCAGCATCACATCATAATATGCAGGCACAACGGAAATTCTGGATTCGCTGGCCATAGCTTCCATGATGGTTCCCGTCATTTCCAGAGAGGTATTTGTCAGCGGAATCCCGAACAGTTCACAGCCTTCCATCCTTCCCAGATAATTCTGCTGAGCCGTATCATATTTGGGGTACGGCAGAATCCCGAAGTTGATGTCAGAATCCCGCAGCGCCGTTACTTCATACAGTTTTGCATCCATGAACAACGCACCGCCGGCACGGAAGCATTCTGCGGGTTTGTTGTCACCATCTGCACCGGTCAGGTGAACATAATTGTTATTCCATGCGTTGTTGTTCCATGTCATATCGAATATCTGTGTACAGACATCAAAGAACTTTTCGTTTTCCAGTGCCGTGAATACCAGAGCTTCTGTGTCATCCTTTGTGGCAGGATGCACATCCGCGCCAACCCAGAACGCAGGCATAACAGCCGATCCGCGGGCTGTATATCCGAAAGTATCCGTTTCTCCCATCACACCGTCGCCGTCCACATCCTGCAGCACCGTTTCGCACATCTGCCGGAACAGATCGAACGTCCAGTCCCCTTCTTCCACAATGGCATACAGGTCTCCCAGATTGTGGTCGGCAGCCATATCCTTGTTGAACAGCAGGGCATGGGTGAAGTCGTAGGAGGACAGGTTGAAGGAACCGGTGGCAAAGAAATGCTTTCCGCTGATGCTGAGATTCTCATACATTTCCGCATCCCAGTAGGGCTTGGTCATGTCAATGTTCGGCAGACTGGTGGTGGGCAGCAGCATCCCTTCGGACGCAAAGTTGAACATGTTCAAATACCGGCCTACCATGATTTCGTAGGTATCATCCCCTGCCGTCAGCAGTTTCCGGGGGGCATCATTCCCTTCCTGCACATTGGTATAGGCGGTTTCCTGAAAAACGAAGTTGAATCGCTCTTCAATGGCACGGTTCCGGTTGTATACGGCATCGGCCAGCACTTCTCCGGTGGACTCCGTCACTTCCATGCTGGGGTAGAACATGGTGGTATGCCGGGTGTACATATCGAAGGAAGCACCTTCAAAATCGTATTCCCCAAGAGCATCCCGGATCATTTCCGTTTCGGTTTCGGCGGGTACTTCTGCGGCGGTTTCCTCTCCCTGCACAGGGGCAGTCCCGCTTTCTTCCGTTCCGCAGGCAGTCATGCTGAGCAGGAGAGAAGAAAACAGCAGGATGGATAAAATTTTCTTCATTCATGTATGCTCCTTTAGTGAATTTCCTTATCTTTTATTATACAGAAACAAATCATAAAAACCATACATGAAGGTACAAAAATCGTAAAGATCGTTCATTCTTTTATCCGTTCCCCATTTTTCCGGTATTCGGATGGTGTCATTCCCATGATGGTATGAAAACAATACCGCAAATGGGTGTCACTGGAAAAACCGCACAGTTCCGCCGTCTCGGTTATGGATCGTCCTTCTTTCAGGTATCGTCTGGCATGGGTGATCCGTTCCCGCATGATGTAATTCCCAAGAGAAAAGGGCATATTCTGCTTGAAATCGGTCAGCAGCTTGGGTCGGGATACGCCAAACCGTCTGGCCAGTTCCTCCGCCACCAGCTTTTCCCGGTAATGCTCAGAAATGTATTCCGCAACCGTCCGGATATAATTTCTGCCGTCCGGCTCCATGGGAGACAGTGCTGTGTCGAACTGCCCGATATCAAACAGCAGCGCCTGCAGCTGGATCCGGGCATAAAGCATGGTATTGTGCCGGTACAGCTTTTCAAAGGTATCCAGAAGGTCTTTCTTCTGCTGGTCATTCAGTTCATAAATCGCCAGTCCATTCCCGAAGGGCGTCAGAAGTACATCCATATCCGGGATCCCTTCACAGAATTCCTCCGTAAAAAAGAAGATGTACCGGGTATAGGACGCACTTCCGCTGGTCAGGACATTGCAGTGAACCGCACCGGGCGGGATCATCACCAGAACACTGCCTGTACTGTGATAAATACCGCCCGGTATGCTGATATCCAGTTCGCCGTTCAGGATAAACAGAATTTCATAATATGCATGGGCTGTGAATTCCCGCTCCAGATTCAGTCCGGATGCGTGATACAGTTCATACGGAGATTTCAGTTTATCCAGTGTCATTATTTTACCACTCCACCAGAGCCACGCTGGCCTTCGGCAGTTTTACGGTCACCTTTCCGTCCGCCGCCTGCAGGGTCACAGGATCCATGGGCTTCACGGCATCGGGATCGTCAAAGGTATTGTGTCCGTGGGGATCGCCGCCCAGTATGGTTACCACAGCGGATTCCGGCTTCTTCCCTTCGCCGAACAGGCTGATTTCCACTTCTTTTTCGTCTTCATAGGACAGGTTGGCCACGGTCAGGGTGATCTTACCGTCCTTTTCGGATGCGGAGGCGGACAGCTTGTCCCCTTCGATGGCAGTGCCGATCTGCTTGGCACCCATGTGGTTTTTATACATTTTGAACACCCAGTAGGTAGGCGTCACGATGGCGTCCTCACCCAGCGTCAGGAACAGGCAGTGCAGGTTGTTGCAGAGCTGTGCCACATTGGCCATGACCACACGGTCGCAGTGGTTGTTGAACGCATTGAGGCTCAGGGCAGTGATGACGCCGTCCCGCATGGTGCTCTGCTGTTCAAACAGGTTGAACCCCTTGGTAGGGCCGCTTCCGCCCGGATGCCAGCAGCCCCATTCGTCCACGATGATCTTGACTTTCTTTTCAGGGTCGTGCAGTTCCATGGCAGCGCTGTGCCGGCGGATCATGTCGTCCAGCTTCCCGGCTCTTGTCACCAGTTCATCCCACTGTTCCTTTGTGAAGTTCACACAGTCACCGGATGCGCCGCAGTAGTAATGGAATGCCAGCGCATACAGAGGAACCCGGTGAGCATATTCCCGCATGAAACCGTCCGTCCAGCGATAGTCCCCTGCATTGGCACCGCAGGCCACGTACTTGGCGCCCTGGAGGTTCACGGTATCGCATAGGGTCACGTATTTGATGTATTCTCTGGCGTACTGAGCCGGGGTCATGTTGCCGCCGCCGCCCCAGTTTTCGTTGCCGATGCCCCAGTAAGGGATATCGAAGGGTTCTTCATGTCCGTTTTCGCCCCGTTCTTTTGCCAGGGTGGTGGAACCGGCAGGCGCATTGCAGTATTCCATAAAGTCCCGCATATCCATGGGGGTCGTGCCGGTGATGTTGGCGGCTACATAGGGTTTTGCACCTACCATTTCACAGAAGTGGGTGAATTCATGGATGCCCACCTCGTTGGTTTCCAGTCGGCCGTCGTTCCGGTACCACCAGCCCATGGTCACAGGCCGCTTGTCTCTGGGGCCGATGCCGTCGCGCCACTTATAAGTTTCCGCAAAGCATCCGCCGGGCCAGCGCAGTACAGGGGGATTCAGTTCTCTGAACTTTTCAATGACAAAATTCCGGAAGCCGTCGGTCTGGGGTACGGAGGCATCCTCCCCTACCCAGACGCCGTCACGGAATACGCCGCCGATGTGTTCTGAAAAATGCCCGTAGATACCCGGTTCAATGGTCCCTGCAGACTGGCAGGGGAGCAGACAGATTCGTTCCATAGAATTCTCCTTTATGAAATTCCAGATGATTCTTTGTCCATAGTGTATCATATTCTTTCCCGGATGTAAATAGGTTTTGTGGATTTTTTCATCCAAAAAAAGAAAACAGTCTGTCACTGTCATAAACAAACTGTTCTCATAAAATTCAGTTCCCGATCTTCCGGAATTTTTCGTACCGGCTGGCCAGAAGTCTGGGGGTGGAAAGCCGTTTCAGCTTCCCGATTTCCTTTGTCAGCATTTCTTTCAGCTCCACGGCGATTTCCTCTTCCGTCCGGTATCCTTCGTGCAGGATCACGTCTGCGATGTCCATACCGTACAGATCTTCCGCTGTGAGCCGCAGTACTTCCGCCGCTTCCGGTGCCTTGGAGGAATCCTTCCACAGGATACTTGCACAGCCCTCGGGGGAGATGACGGAATACACGGCGTTGTCAAACATAATCATGCTGTCACACACGCTCAGTGCCAGAGCACCGCCGGAACCGCCTTCGCCGATGACCACCGTCACGATGGGCACCCGGATGCCGAACATTTCCCACAGGTTTTCCGCAATGGCCTGTCCCTGTCCCCGTTCCTCCGCACCGATGCCGCAGTACGCACCGGGACTGCCGATGAAGCAGATGACGGGTCTGTGAAACTTTTCCGCCTGCTTCATGAGCCGGAGGGCTTTCCGGTATCCTTCCGGTGAGGGACAGCCGAAGTTTCTCGCCATCCGTTCTTCCAGGGTATCCCCCCGCTTCATGGTGATGCAGGTGACCGGTTCTCCGTTCAGCAGTCCCACACCGCCGCAGATGGCACCATCGTCCGCAAACCGTCTGTCTCCGTGGAATTCCACAAAATCGTCGATGATCTGACCGATGTAAAAGCTGCCCATGGCTCTGGAGGAAGAGCGGGCCAGTGTAACCTTATCGTATGCGCTCATCAGGCGTTCCTCCGTTCTTTTTCCGGTATCTGCCGGTGCAGGGCCAGCAGATTTGCCAGCGTTTTCGGCATTTCCATCCGTCCCATCAGCATATCACAGAAGCCGTGTTCCAGCTGGAATTCCGCTTTCTGGAATCCTTCCGGCAGTTTCTGACCGATGGTCTGCTCGATGACTCTCTGTCCGGCAAACCCGATCAGTGCCCCCGGTTCTGCGGCAATGATGTCCCCTTCCATAGCAAAGCTGGCTGTGACGCCGCCGGTGGTGGGGTCGGTCAGAACCGTGATGTACAAGAGTCCCGCATTGCTGTGCCAGCGAACCGCACCGCTGATCTTCGCCATCTGCATCAGGGACAGCACCCCTTCCTGCATTCTGGCCCCGCCGGAACAGGTGAATCCGATGACGGGCAGCCGGTTTTCCGTGGCATATTCAAAAATCCGGGTAATCTTTTCGCCGACAACCGTACCCATGGATCCCATCATGAAAGCGGAATCCATCACAAACAGGGTACAGGGGTATCCGCCGATGGTGGCCGTACCGGTAATCACCGCTTCCTTTTCGCCGGTTTCGTCCATGGCTTTTTCCAGCTTCTTCTCGTAGTCCGGGAAGCGGATCACATCATAGCTTGACAGATCTTTATCCAACTCTTTGAAAGACTTCCTGTCGGCAATCATGTCGATCCGTTCTCTGGCGGTCATCCGGAAATAATACCCGCAGCAGGGGCAGATTTTCTTATGCTTGCGCAGCACATCCATGGCCAGCTCCGCACCGCATTTTTTGCACTTTACCGTTTCTGCCATATCATTCCGTCTCCTTCCCGGGTTCCTGGATGACAAAGGAAAATTCTGCCGTTACACACAGTTTCCCGTCCACCCGGCCTTCCCCTTTGGCAAAATAGAAGGGATGGCGGGACCGGGTAATTTCACAGGCGGTTTCCAGGGTATCTCCCGGATGTACGGGATTCTTGAACCGCACTTTGTCCAGCCCTGCAAAGAATGTCAGGCAGCCGGGCTTTATCTGATCCTGCAGACACATGCACGCCGACTGGGCCAGCATTTCGCACAGCATCACGCCGGGAACCACCGGATGTCCGGGAAAATGTCCCTGCAGGAACCATTCGTCCCCTTTGATATGGATTTTTCCGTGGGACACACCGTCGATCCGTTCCGCTTCGTCCACCAGCAGCATGGGTTCCCTGTGGGGCAGCAGGGTTTTGATTTCTTCTTTCGTCATATTATTCACCAAACTTCCGCAGTGCGATGCAGGCATTGTGCCCGCCGAAGCCCAGGGACGTGGACAGCGCCAGGGTAGGATCCGCCTTTTTTGCGGTATTGGGGCAGATGTCCAGATCACAGTCCGGGTCGGGAGTCTGATACCCGATGGTGGGAGGGATCATGCCGGTTTCCAGAGCCACTACCGCCGCAATGGCTTCCGCTGCCCCTGCCGCACCCAGCATATGGCCGGTCATGGACTTGGTGGAGCTGACCACTGCCTTGTATGCGTTCTCACCCATGGCGTATTTGATAGCCTTGGTTTCGGTGCTGTCGTTGAGGGGGGTACTGGTACCATGTGCGTTGATGTATACCACATCATCAGCGGTATATCCGGCTTCGTCCATAGCCATACGGATTGCACGGCCGCCGTCTATTCCCTCGGGATTGGGGGAGGTGACATGATGGGCATCACAAGTGGAGCCATAACCAACCACTTCCGCCAGAATCTTTGCCCCTCTTGCCTGTGCGTGTTCCAGGGATTCTATCACCAGTGCACCGGCGCCTTCCCCGATGACAAAGCCGCTTCTTTCCTTATCGAAGGGAATGGAGGCTCTTGCAGGGTCGTCGGTCTGGGTCAGGGCCATACAGTTCTGGAACCCGGCTACGGCCAGCGGATTGATGGAGGCTTCGGAGCCGCCGGAGATCACCACATCGGCATATCCATGACGGATGGCCCGGAAGGCTTCCCCGATGGCATTGGTACCGGTGGCGCAGGCAGTGGTCACGGATACGCAGGGACCTTTTGCACCGAACCGGATGGCAATCTGCCCGGCGGCGATGTTGGAGATCATCTTGGGTACAAAGTGGGGAGATACTCTTGCGTTGCCCCGCTTCTGCATGGTGTCGTATTCTTCCATGAACGTGGTGAAGCCGCCGATTCCGGAACCGAAATATACGCCGAACCGGTCATGGTCAGTTTCTTCTCCGATGCCGCTCTGCTCCATAGCCTGTGCAGCGGCGGCAAGGGCAAACCGGGTGAACAGGTCGGTCTGCTTCACTTCCATTTTGGTCATATACTGCAGCGGATCAAAATCGTTCACTTCCGCCGCAACCTTTACCTTGAACTCCGCCGTATCAAACCGGGTGATCTTTCCAATGCCGCACACACCGTCCAGCAGATTTTTTGTGTAGGTATCCACATCACATCCGATGGGAGATACGATACCCATCCCGGTGATGACAACTCGTCTGTTCATAGTTTTCCTTCCTTATTATATATAGGGTGTTTGGGAGTGCCTTACATGGCCAGTCCGCCGTCGATACGGATCACTTCCCCGGTGACATACCCCGCCATGGGAGAGGCAAGATAGGTCACCAGATTTGCCACTTCCTCCGGCTGAGCCATACGTCCCAGAGGAACACTGGCGGCAAGACCATTATTGTCGGTCAGATTCTTTGTCATATCCGTTTCCACCAGACCGGGAGCAACGGCATTGACCGTGATTCCCCGGGCGGCCAGTTCCTTGGCGGCAGACTTGGTCATCCCGATGATACCGGCTTTGGACGCCGCATAATTCACCTGTCCTGCGTTGCCCATGATCCCGGCTACAGAGGAAATGTTGACAATCCGCCCGTACTTTTTCCGCATCATCTGGCGGGATACATGGCGCATCATCTGGAATGTACCCTTCAGGTTCACGCTGATGACGGCATCAAACTCCGCTTCTCCCATCTGGGGCATCAGCATATCCTTGGTAATCCCGGCATTGTTCACCAGAATATCAATTTTCCCGAAATCGGTGACAATCTGCTTCACCAGTGCTTCGCATCCGGTATAATCGGTCACGTCCCCGTAGTAAAATACTGCTTTTCTGCCGCAGGCTTCCACCTGTGCGATGGTTTCTGCCGCCATATCCGGGTCCGCTCTGTCCACGATGGCAATATCTGCACCGGCTCCGGCAAGGGCGGCTGCAATGGCTCGACCGATTCCTCGTGCGGCACCGGTCACCACGGCACACTGTCCTGCCAGCATATCGTTCTGAAAATACTGCATATGTTATCCCTCCAGTGCGGCCACAATGGCAGCCAGGCTTTCCGCATCCTGCACGGAATACACTTCCACATCCTTGCTGATGCGCTTGATCAGTCCTGTCAGCGTTTTTCCTGCACCGCATTCGATAAATACCTGTGCACCGGCTTCAATCATGGCAGTCACAGACTTTTCCCACAGAACAGGGCTTTTCACCTGCTCTGCCAGGGTTGCCGGAATCTCGTCACCATATACTGCGGCGGTTTTGTTGGCATATACGGGCATCCGGGGGGACGCAAAGGTCATCTCCGCCATGACACAGGCCAGCTTTTCGGAGGCTTCCGCCATAAAGGGAGAATGGAATGCACCGCTGACGGGAATATCCATAATTCTGCCGCCCAGAGAAGCGGTCTTTTCCTTGAATGCCGCAATCCCTGCTTTGGAACCGGAAATGGCAATCTGTCCGGGAGAATTGTAGTTCACGGGGTACACATCATCCGTTTCGGCACAGATCTTCTCGATTACTTCCGCATCCAGCTTCATCACCGCTGCCATGCCGGGATCCATTCCCCGGGATGCTTCATGCATAAACTGTGCACGCCTGGTCACCAGTGAAAAACCGTCTGTGTGGGAATACGCTCCCGCATAGGCAAGGGCTGCCACTTCCCCCAGAGAAAAACCGGCACACATATCTGCGTGGATGCCTTTTTCTTCCAGCGCCAGAGCGGCGGCCAGATCCACCAGATAC
>JAFQGY010000098.1 GCA_017415325.1 Clostridia bacterium | reverse complement strand
GTTCCTTTAACAGAGACGGTGCTCCCAGAGACGGCCAGAGACCCCAGGGGCAGGGCGGATTCAACCGGGACAACAACCGGGATTCTTTCGGTGCCCGGAACAACGGCGGCGGCTTCAAGGACAAGGATTCCGGCGGGCTGGATCGTATGCCCATTCCTCCGCAGCCCAAGCCGAAGGTGGAAACCGGTGTGGAAAAGAAGCGTACCGGCAACACCCGTGTGGTAGACACCAGAACCACCAATGTGGACCTTTCCAAGTATGACGAACGTCTGGAAACCTTCGGCTCCGGTGTGGACGAAAGCCAGTCCAACAAGCAGAAGCTGAAGAAGCAGAACCAGAGAGGCGACGTCAAGGGTACCGGCAGAAAGTCCGACAAGGAACGGGCCGCCATGGACAAGAAGCAGAGAGCCGCTCTGGAAAAAGCCAAGAAGCAGCCTCTGAAGGTGACCATTCCCGATGAAATCACCGTTTCCGAGCTGGCATCCCGTCTGAAGGTGACCGCCGCCGAAGTGGTGAAGCGTCTGATGATGATGGGCATGATGGTTACCGTAAACCAGGTAATCGACTATGACACCGCCTATCTGGTGGCCGACGAACTGGGTGCTGTTGTCACCAAGGAAGTCCATGTCACCATCGAAGAGCGGCTGTTCAGCGAAGAAGAAACCGCAGAAGAAGCACTGGAAGGCCGTGCGCCCGTTGTCTGCGTAATGGGTCACGTTGACCATGGTAAGACCTCCATCCTGGACGCCATCCGGCATGCCAACGTAACGGCAGGGGAAGCCGGCGGGATCACCCAGCACATCGGTGCCTACAGAGTGACCCTGAACGGGCAGGACATCACCTTCCTGGACACCCCCGGTCACGAAGCCTTCACCGCCATGCGTGCCAGAGGGGCACAGGCAACGGACATCGCCATTCTGGTGGTGGCAGCCGATGACGGGATCATGCCCCAGACCATCGAAGCCATCAACCACGCCAAGGCAGCCGGTGTTGACATCATCGTGGCCATCAACAAGATGGATAAGCCCACCGCCAACCCCGACCAGATCAAGAACGAACTGACCAAGTACGATCTGGTGCCCGAAGAATGGGGCGGCGATGTGATGTGCGTTCCCGTATCCGCACTGACCGGCATGGGCATCGACGATCTGCTGGAATCCGTTCTGTTGGTTGCCGAAATGAAGGAACTGAAGGCAGATCCCTCCAGAAGAGCCAAGGGGATCGTCATCGAAGCCAAGCTGGACAAGGGCCGCGGTCCTGTTGCCACGGTACTGGTGCAGAACGGTACCCTGCACGCCGGGGATATCGTGATTGCCGGTACATCGGTAGGCCGTGTACGTGCCATGACCAACGACAAGGGCAAGCAGCTGGAAACAGCAGGCCCCTCCGTTCCCGTGGAAATCATCGGTCTGGCAGAAGTACCCCAGGCCGGGGATGAATTCAACGCCGTAGAAGACGAACGCATGGCAAGAGAACTGGCCGAACAGCGGAAGGACAAGGCAAAGGACGAAATCTTCAAGGCCAACGCCAAGGTTTCTCTGGACGACCTGTTTGCCCAGATCGCAGAAGGCGCCAAGGAACTGAACATCATCGTCAAGGCAGACGTGGGCGGCTCCGCAGAAGCGGTCAAGGCTTCCCTGGAAAAGCTGACCAATGACGAAGTGAAGGTTCGGGTTATCCACTCTGCCGTAGGCGGCATCACCGAAACCGACGTACAGTTCGCCACCGCCACCAACGCCATTATCGTAGGCTTCAACGTACGTCCCGACAAGAGCGCCATCGATTCCGCAGAACGCATGGACGTAGACATCCGCACCTACCGGATCATCTACGAATGCATCGAAGAAATCCAGGCCGCCATGAAGGGTATGCTGGCTCCCACCTTCAAGGAAGTGCTGCAGGGCCACATCGAAGTACGCCAGACCATCAAGGTTCCCGGCGTGGGCATCATTGCCGGTTCCTATGTACAGGACGGTAAGGTTACCAGAAGCTCCCAGATCCGCGTTGTCCGTGACGGTATCGTGGTGATGGAAGACCACATCACTTCCCTGCGCCGTTTCAAGGACGACGTACGTGAAGTGGCCGCCGGCTACGAATGCGGTATCGGTCTGGAAAAGTCCACTGACATCCAGATCGGTGATATCCTCGAAGCCTTCGTGATGGAAGAAGTGGCAAGATAAGTAAGAGATCAGATATCAGAAGTAAGAAATATACAGGAACGTCTCTCCGGATGACAGGGGGACGTTTTTGTTTTGCTGTTTTCGGAGAGGAGGCCGGAACTATGTAAATGAAATGGAGCGGTGACAAAGCGGGAATGCCGGGGGGGAGAGGACGGATGTCCCGGGAGGGGTGCGGAAGGGGAAATTTCCAAAAGTGTCTTGACAAAATGCGGGATATGTGTTATACTTTTTCATATGCAAATTCCTGCACAAGGGCCATTAGCTCAGTTGGTTAGAGCTCCCGGCTCATAACCGGTCGGTCCAAGGTTCGAGTCCTTGATGGCCCAGGTCCGGAAGCCCGGACGGGCAGGCACGGCGTTTTTTCAGCCGTATGGGGGAGCGATCCCACGATGATCTGGTTTGTCTGCAGGTCGGACAGGCGGAAATGGTGCTGCTCATACAACTGGAATTGCATATCGGGGGATGATCCGCACGGGTTGTTCCCTTTTTTGTTTTGTCCGGCAGTCCGGAAGCCCGGACAGGCAGACACGGCGTTTCGGTAGCTGTAAGGGGGAGCGATCCCGCGATGATCGGTTTGTGGGAAAATAGTGCCGTGCATGCATATAATATAATGAAGGAATGGTGTTTCAGCCGTTCCTTTTTTCTTTTTTACCGGTATCGGGGGAATACGTGCTCTTGTCAATACGTATTGCAAGGGTATGTGTAGAATAGATAAGGGCGTATTATAACCGTACGTGTAAAAAGAATACGTTACGTATTTTAACCATACGGGTCAGATTTCCATGGATGGTAAAAATACGTATATTTTTTTCCTTATTTTTCTTCTACGTATTGACAAAACACGTGGAATGTGGTATAATGCAGCTAAGGTAGGAAAACCATATGCTTTGAAATCCTGAAATTCCGGTTCCGCAGTGCTCCGTGGGCCGGAATGCAGGATCTGGCGTCGGTTCCGGAAATTCCGAGGAGGTATATATGATATCTGCTTATCCTGCCTGTTTTCTGAAAGACGATCAAGGGTATTATGTTGTATTTCCCGATCTGAGTTATCTTGCAGCCTGTGCTCCCACGCTGGAGGAAGGGCTGTCGGCGGCCATCGACTGTCTGGCGGGGTATCTGCATTCCTGCCGGATAAGCGGCGAGCCTGTGCCGGGACCCACACCCATGCAGGAGCTTTCCACGGAAGAAATTGCGGCGGAAATGGAGCTGCCGGGGACAGATGCGTTCATCAACATGATCGCGGTGGACGTGGACGAATACGCCCGGGTACATTTTGAAAAGTCGGTCAAGAAGACGCTGACCATACCGGTATGGATGAACAAGGCGGCGCTGAAACGGGGACTGAACTTTTCGCAGGTATTGCAGGAAGCACTGACGGAAAGACTGCGGTCGTGAATACGGAAGCAGGTAAACGGGATCTGTCGGGAGTCCGGCAGATTGGAAACGATTTCAGACGGAAGGGCGTGAGGAAGGCAGACTCAGGTGAGACTGTGAAAGATTTGTAAACAATGGTTCCCCACGGGAACTTTTGGAAAAACAGGAAGTCAAATACTGGACTGCGGCGGATGTTTCCGGAAACGGGGGCATGCGGCGGAATCCATAGATAAAGGAAGGAAAAATTATGAAGAGGAAACTTAGCGCACTTTTGGCCATTGTGCTGGCTGTTGTGATGGTGTTCCCTACGGCGGTGTTTGTGGGGGCGGAAGAAGATGCCGTCACACCTATGACCGTAAAAGTAACGGGTGAGTTAATCAAGGACGGGAAGTTGGATTTGACTTCAGTTGAAGAAGGTGCCAATGTCTCTGTAACTATGGCGGTGGGTGCATCTGCTTCTTTTGTAATTAAAGACCAGCCGGCTGATACAGAGCTCAAGTACAATACAAACGGTAAAGCTGCCATCAGTTACGATGTTGAAAACAAGCAAATTGTTGCTGAAAAAATAGGCAGTGCCACTCTGACAATTACAGCTGAGAAAAGCGGTGAGATCAAGGATACTATTGCCATTGCGGTAACTGTTGTCCCTAAAGAAATCACAAAAGTAGTACTATCCGGAACTGGCGCCCGGATTAATCCGGATGACAGCGAAGTGCTGAATGGTTATGAACAATATAATGCAGGTGATGTTCTTACAATCACCAACATTTATGCCGAATATAACAACGGTGATATTGTTCCCAATGTAACACCCTCCAAGAACAATCTGGAATTGACCACTGTCAACGAAGGAAAGATCGACGATGCATCTCACGTCGCTCCCAATGTAGATTTGGCTGGTGATGATACGGTTCTGAAGTTTAAGTATATTGATGGCGAAAATCTTACTTGGTCTGGTGCAATTTCTCTGAATGTTACTACATCTGGTATTGATGGGATTTGGGTTGATTTGATTGATGATACTCCTGTTGACCCTGATGACAAAGATAAACTTGATGCTGGCGATCTGCTTGGGCGTATTTGTGTTCGTATTCATGAAACTGAACAGCCTGATGACGTGTTCACAAGATATTATGCACGGCATGAAGGTAGCGTTTTTGCACTGAAGTTTTTTGAAGACACTGCATCCAAGACAGAATGCGGATTCGACCTGGAAGCATATTTTACTATTACAGTGAAGGATTGGGTGTGGTCATCTGTAAACGAAGGGAAAAAGGTTAAAGATTTCTTCTCCTTTTATGTACCTACCCCTGTTGGCGTAGATATTAACTGGACGAATGCCAAGACTACTACCTATTATGAAGGTTATGTAATTGGTTCTGAGGTAAGTGATTGGGATGGTGTTGTTGTCACAGTAACTTATAGAAATGAAGACAGAACCACTTATGAAAAAACTTATACTGATGCAAATGAAATATTTGAGCTGAATATCAAACTGTCTCCCGTCAATGTAAGACAGAAATTTGTCGAGATAATCTCTATTGATGGACATACGATTGGTAAGTCTCAGAATTTCCCTGCCGGCTTTGAACTGCTGTACAGAGAAGTGGAATCCATCGAAATCGACAAGACCACCACTTCCGGCAAGACCAGCTATACCGAAGGCGATGCCCTTGATCTGAGCGGTATCAAGGCGATCATTCACTACAATTACGGCGATGATGCCAAGATTTCCATCACTAACGATGACTACTTTACCACCAACCCTAAGGATGGTGACAAGCTTACTACCAGTGACAAGGAAGTTCTGGTTGTATATACTGATCCCAATACCGGTACCAAGCAGGATACTACCCTGCCTATCACCGTAACTGCCAAGGCTGCAGAAAAGAATACTGTCAAGGAAGTAAAGCTCCTTTCCTCTGCTTCCGCAAAGCGTGAATATTTTATCGGCGAAGCATTTGATCCGGAAGGCTTTGAATTCCTCATCGTTTACTCCGATGCCACCACCGAAGTCAAGGATCTGTACACCTACAGAGGCAGCCTGACCATTGACTCCAACAAGTACAGTGCGTCCAGTAAGCAGTTTACCGCTGCTATGAACGGTGATCTGAAGGTAAACTTCAACATCATCCATAACAATACCAACTACAAGGTAAATCTGACCATTCCCAACATCGTTGTTACCAAGCGTCCCGTACTGCAGAGCATCGTTGCTGACTGCATCAAGGATACCTACATGGTCGGCGATATGCCCGAAGTACAGCAGTTCACCATTACTGCCAAGTACGATGACAACTCCACCAGAGTATTCCAGTTTGCTGACGACGTTACCGATACCGAAAAGGCAAAGTCCACCTTCACCGATACCGTTGGCGGTGTGACCTACACCATTAAGGTAACTCCCACCAGAATCGAAGAAGATACCGATGCGATCCGTGTATCCTATTCCGAAAAGGTATCCGGTGTCAGCGGCACTGTTACCAAGTATGATGATGTGGAAATCGAAGTAGTGGTTCCCGATGCTATCCTGTCTTACTACGACGGCGGATGGAGAACCAAGGCTTACATGGACTTCGATGAAGCTCTGGATGCTGCTGAAGAATACGCAGATCAGCTGACTTCCAGCTACCAGCAGAGCCGCAAGCCCAGCATCCAGCTGTGCAAGGACATCACTGTTCTGTATGACTACTCTGTGAAGGAATACATGGAAATCGACCTGAACGGCTTCGATCTCATTATGGTTCCCGGCGAAATCTTCGTGAAGTCTACTTCTACTGCCGAACTCACTTTCGTGAACACCGGTGATGAAGATTCCCAGATCATCTACTCCAAGACCAATGAAGATGACAACATCATCATTGCTGAAAATGACACCTACACCATCGACGCAGATTCCGGCGACGGTAAGTATGAAGTGACCATCACCAAGCCTACCAACGGTAAGGTGACCGGTCCCGATGAAGTGACCCACGGCCATGATGCCAAGTTCACCATCACTCCCAACGAAGATTACGAAGTTAAGACCATTACTGTAAAAGAAGGCAAGACCACCAAGAAGTACGACAACAAGGACAATGTTGTGACTGTTAAGGACGTACAGGGCGCGCTGACCATCACCGTTACCTTCCAGGAAAAGGCATGGGAAAATCCCTTCTCTGACGTTTATAAGTCCGCAACCTACTACAAATCCATCCAGTTCGTATACGAAAACGGCCTGTTCTCCGGTATGTCCGCCACCAAGTTTGAGCCTGACACCACCATGACCAGAGCTATGTTCGTAACCGTTCTGGGTCGTCTGGCCGGCATTGACGCTGATGAAGCTGCAAGCCGCTATGGCACTACCTCCTCCTTCTCCGACGTATCCGCCACCGACGCCAGCATCTCCTATGCGGTTCCCTACATCAAGTGGGCTACCGACAACGGTCTGATCGAAGGCTACGGCAACGGTAAGTTCGGCCCCAAGGACAACATTACCCACATCCAGATGTACGTACTGATGCAGCGCTATGCAGCCTTCATCGAACGGCTGAACACCAGCGCAACCGGTACCAACATCCCTGCCAATGACGTAAAGGATATTCCCACCTGGGCCGGCGCTTACGAAGCAGTGGAATACGCTGCCAAGAAGCAGTTCCTGGTGACCTCCAGCAACCGTCTGACTCCCAACGGCAATGCCAAGCGTTCTGAACTGGCTATGCTGCTGGAAAAGTTCTGCACCAATGTGCTGGAATGGGATAAGTAATCTGACGGATAACACTCTGTTCAGATCCATGTACGGAATCAAAACCGTATAAGCGGTCTTGATTTGGTACCAATCCATGCGAGAACCCCGCAGAAACCGGCCTGACCACCGGTGGACACGGGTGATTCTATACCGGGATACCGCCCATCCTCTCCTTTTCCTCTCCTCTCCTCCGGGAGGTATCCCATTACTTTACCAATCCTCTCCTCTCCTGCTAGATAGACAAGTGCTCTGCAGGGAAAATATCTACAGGGACAGGTTCCCTGCGGCGTGCCGGATGAAGCTGCTTCATGAATTTGAGGCGGCTTTTTCCGTTTTCCCTCTTGTAAATGGGCGGCATTTGCGGTATACTATGGATAGAATTTTTACTGCTAACAAAAAGGAGCAATACTATGCTGTATACCATCGAGAACGCAAAAATCAAGGTTACCGTAACCGATATGGGTGCGGAAATGACCTCCCTGATCCTGAAGAAGACCGGTGTGGAATACCTGTGGCAGGCAGATCCGGAATACTGGACAGGCCACGCCTACAACCTGTTCCCCATCTGCGGCCGGCTGTGGGAAGGCAAGTACACCTACCAGGGCAAGACCTACGAAATGAACCTCCACGGCTTTGCCAGAAAGACTGCCTATGAAATGGTGGAACAGACCGACACCAGCCTGACCTTCAAGCTGACCGATTCCGACGTGACCTATGCACAGTATCCCTTCCATTTTGAACTGCTGCTGACCTACACCCTGGACGGCGCTTCCGTCATCACCAACTTCCACGTTGTGAACAAGGACGAAAAGGAACTGATCTACGCCATCGGCGGTCACCCCGGCTTCAATGTGCCTCTGGCAGAAGGCGAATCCTTCACCGACTACACCATTTCCTTCGCCGAAAAGTGCGAACCCCGTCAGCTGTGCATGAGCGAGACCTGCTATTACCTGAACGACACCAAGCCCTTCAAGGTGCGCTGCGGCAAGAGCTTCGGTCTGTCCCATGACCTGTTCGACAACGACGCCATTTTCCTGACCAATGTTGCCGAAGAAGTAACCCTGAAGTCCTCCGTTTCCAAGAGATTCGTCAAGGTGACCTACCCCGGCATGAAGTACGTCGGTTTCTGGCACAAGCCCCAGACCGAAGCTCCCTATGTGTGCATTGAGCCCTGGATGAGCGTACCCGCCGACGACGGCAAGGTGGACGATCTGGAAACCAAGAGAGACATGCTCCGTCTGGCTCCCGGCGCAGAGTGGGATAAGGCGTTCACCATTACCATCGGGTAAGTAAGAAAGAAGATGTAAGAAGTAAGAAGTAATTGGAAGAAATACGTGATAAACATGCTATTTCTGATCTCTTATTTCTTACTTCTTATTTTGATATTGAGGTGTTTATATGAAACTGAAAACCTGTATCATCCAGCCGCTGTACACTGCCGACTATGCCGATTCCGACAGGCTGTATCGGTGGGAACTGGAGACGCTGGACCGGTGTGACGATTCGCTGGATCTGATTGTGATGCCGGAGGCCTGTGATGTGCCGGCGTTTGCGAAGACGAAAGAGGATTTTCTGGCAAGCTATCACAAATACAACGAAGGGATTCTGACGAAAGCGGCGGAAACGGCAAAGCGGTGCCATGCGATGCTGTTTGTGAATGCGGTCTGCAAGGTGGGGAAAACCGATGACGGGACGGAGCTGCTGCGGAATACCACCTATGCCTTTGACCGGAACGGACAGCTGGCGGGAACCTATGACAAGCAGCATCTGACCCCCGGAGAAGTGAGCAAACGGAAGCTGGATTCGGACTATACCTTCCGGTATACAAAGCCCACGGTGATTGAAATGGAAGGGATCCGGTTTGCATTCCTGACCTGTTATGACTTCTATTTCTATGAAGCGTTTGCGGTGCTGGCACGGGTGGAGCCGGACGTGATTATCGGGTGCTCCCATCAGCGGACGGACAGCCACGGGGCACTGGAGATGATGACCCGGTTCTGTGCGTACAACACGGGCGCATGGGTGGTGCGTTCTTCCGTGAGCATGGGCGAGGAATCAACCGTCGGCGGCGGATCCATGATCGTTTCTCCCGAGGGGACAATCCTGTGCGACATGGGCAGCCGTGTGGGGATGGAAACGGCGGAATTTGATCCCATGGAAAAGTACCTCAAGCCTGCCGGGTTCGGGGGAGATCTGATGCCCCACTGGCAGTATATCGAAGCGGGACGGCGGCCGTGGAAGTATCGTCCTGCAGGGCCTGCCATGGTGCCGGGAGATCGGAGAATGGGGTATCCCAGAGTCTGTGCACACCGTGGTTTTTCGGAAGTGGCACCGGAGAACTCCATGCCTGCCTTCGGAGCTGCTGTGGCGCTGGGGGCGGAGGAAATTGAATTTGACCTGTGGGCAACCAAAGACGGGGAAATCGTTTCTCTCCATGACAGCAAACTGGACAGAGTTTCCGACGGTTCCGGGTACATCTGGGATCACACGCTGGCGGAGCTGGAAACGGTGGATTTCGGATGCAAATTCGGAGAAGGATTCAAGGGACTGGGGATTGTACGGTTCGAGGACATTCTGGCGAAGTTTGCCGGGCAGGTGATCATGAATATCCATGTCAAGTCTCCTGACAATACCAATCCCCTGCCGGCGGAAACCCTTGAGAAGATTGTTTCCCTGATCCGGCAGTACGACTGCGAAAAGCACGTGTACTTCATGACGGGCAATGATGTGGTGATGGAACAGCTGCATGGGCTGGCACCGGAAATCGTGCGCTGTGTAGGCGGCGGCAACGACTTCTGGGGGATTGTGGACAGAGCCATCGCCATGGGCTGCGAAAAGGTACAGCTGGTAAAAGGCTCCTTCAACCAGGAAATGATCGACAAGGCCCACGAACACGGGATTCTGTGCAATGTGTTCTGGTCGGACGATCCGGAAGAAACAAAGCGGTATCTGGACATGGGCATTGACGTGATCCTGTCCAACAATTATCTGCAGATTGCGAATACGGTAAAGGAATGGAAAGAAAATAAGAAGTAAGTAAATGATGATTAACTATATCACGCAATCGGAAATGGTCTGTGGCGAGCAGGGTCGGGTCCCTGGGAGCTCGCTCTACTATTCCTTATGTCTTGGATGCACAATATCCAGTGGCAGATGGAATTGCAGAAACTATATCCAGTGGAACTCCTGTTTAAAGTTCTTTGCCGAGCTTTCTTTCAAGAAAGCGACCCG
>JAFQGY010000097.1 GCA_017415325.1 Clostridia bacterium | reverse complement strand
CCCGCAAAGAAGTACACCAACACTGTACGGAGTGTGGCCCGTTCCAGTTCCATGATCATATGCCGTACCGCCTTTTTTCTGTATTTTTCAAAGGAAACCTCTGTTTTGAACAGTTTTCCGACCCAATCACCCACAGAGAATATTTGTTTTTCATCTTGTAATTTCCGGGCATTCATGGTACAATATATGTATCATGCCTATTTCTGCGTCTTCTGCAGGGGTCTGGGGTTAGTATTCCCAACAGCGGCGCAATTATAGGTGCAAACGGAAAATTGACATGCCGGGGAATTGTTCCGGCGGGGAAAGGAAGCAGCCATGGCGCAAAAGAGCACTGGAAAAACAAAATCTGCCGGCAATACATCTGCTAAAAAAGGTTCTGCCGCAAAGGCAAAGAATACAGCCAAACCGGCCGCTCGCAGGGATAACAGTATGCTGGCTCTGCAGCTGGGGCCCTATATTCTGGCGGTCTGCGGGATTCTTCTGGCGGTCTGCATGCTGGCGGGAGACGGGATCGTGGGCGGCGGTATCCAGAAGCTGTTCTGCGGCCTGTTCGGGGTTATCGCCTATACGCTGCCGATCTACTTCCTGATTCTGGCATGTATCTGGCGGGCGGAATGGGAGAGCGGCTTGCTCCGGTGGAAGGTGATTTCTGCCGCAGTGATTGCTTCCTTCACAGCCCAGCTTGCCCATATTTTTGACGGCGGACTGGATACCTTTCATCCGGCGGAGCTGTTCAAAAGCGGTATGACCCTTCACGGCGGCGGTGTGCTCGGCGGATGGCTGGGTGTGCTGTTTATCCGCGGCTTCGGGAAGGTCTGCACGCTGGTGATCGCTTTCGGTCTGCTGTTTGTGCTGATTCTGTTCCTGTTCGGCATAACACCCAGAGGGCTTGTGGTGACGATTCTCTATAAGATCCGCATGGCAAGAGAACGGGCACAGGAGAAGAAACAGGCCAAGGCAGCCAATCCTCCCCGTTCCGGCGGTCTGGCAGAACGGAACCGGATCCGGGAAGAGGAATATGCCGCATGGCTCAGAGAAAAGAAACAGCGGGAAAAAGAAGCCAGAGCCGCCGAAAAGGAAGCGGCCAGAATGGCACAGGCACAGAACCAGCCGGAAGCCTATATGGGCGGATCCCAGATGGCGGTGCCCACACCCCAGCCTACGGTATATAAAGTAAAGAAACGCAAGATCACCGATATTCCGATTGACGAAGGAGAAGAAGAACCGCTGCAGAACACCACTGCCGATCTGCTGGAACCTACCCCGCCGGATCCCGATGCGGTGGATGAAAAGATCTTTGACGAAGTGATGCGCAGAACCCGGGAACGTGTGGAAAAATCCGCCAGAAAATCCGGGGTGGATCTGCAGAACGGTACTGCCGCAAAGCCGCCGGTGAAAGAAGCGGAGCCTGTACGGACACTCCATACGGATGCCGGGGAACTGCAGGTGGATACTGTCACAGGGGAAGTGCTGACGCAGGAAACCATCCCTGCCGAACCCATTTCCGCACAGGAGCCGGACGATGTACCCTGGTACGAAGATGAGCCTATGGAGGATTGTCAGGAATTTACCAGACCCATCGGAATGACGGAGAAAGCGAAGACGGAAACGGCTGTACAGGATGCGGAAGAACCGGAAGCGAAAGTACCGGCTGAAACACCGGAAGAAACAGCAGAATCCTTCGATCTGTCCGGATTCTTTGTCAATCCCGAGGATGCGGAACTGCTGGATCGTCTGTCGGAAGCCTACCTGAAAAAGGACGACAAGCCCTCTGCTCTGGATGTGAACCGGGAAATCATGGCAAGCGCCGCAGAGACAAAGCCTGCTGTTCCCGCCAGGGAAGCGCCGCCGCCGTATAACTATCCGCCGATTGAAATTCTGACGGAAGATACAAACGACGAACCTACCGATATCAAGGAAGAACTGCAGGACAACGCCGTAAAGCTGGTGGAAACCCTGAAGAGCTTCCATGTAAATACCAAAATCGAAAATATCTCCCGGGGGCCTACCATCACCCGGTACGAACAGAAGCCGGAAATGGGGACAAAGGTGCGCTCCATCTCCAATCTGGTGGACGACATTGCCCTGAACCTGGCAACTACCGGTGTCCGGATCGAAGCGCCCATTCCCGGAAAAGCCGCTGTGGGGATCGAAGTACCCAACAAGAAGCAGTCCACGGTGCATCTGCGTACCCTGATCCAGTCGGAAGCCTTTATGTCGGCCAAGAGCAGGCTGACCTGCTGTCTGGGCGAGGACGTAGCCGGGGAAGCGGTATACTTTGACATTGCCAAGATGCCCCATCTCCTGATTGCCGGTGCTACCGGTATGGGGAAATCCGTCTGCATCAACTCTCTGGTGGTGAGCCTGCTGTATAAGGCAAGCCCGGAGGAAGTGAAACTGATTCTGGTGGACCCCAAAAAGGTGGAACTGAGCATTTACAACGGGATTCCTCATCTGCTGGTACCTGTGGTCAGTGACCCGAAGAAGGCCGCCGGCTCCCTTTCCTGGGCTGTCGGGGAAATGGAACGGCGTTTCGGCCTGATCGAGGCTGTAGGCGTCCGCGATGTCAAGACTTTCAACGAAACCACCAAGGACGACCCGGATTACGAATTCCTGCCCCAGATCGTTATTATCATCGACGAGCTGGCAGACCTGATGATGACCGCACCGGACGACGTGGAAGAATCCATCTGCCGTCTGGCACAGAAAGCCAGAGCCGCCGGGATGCACCTGATCATCGGTACCCAGCGTCCGTCTGTAGACGTTATCACTGGGCTCATCAAAGCGAATATCCCCTCCCGGATTGCCTTCACCGTGGCATCCCAGATCGACTCCCGTACCATCATCGACCGGGGCGGTGCGGAAAACCTGATCGGCCGCGGGGATATGCTGTTCAATCCGGTAGGTGCTGCCAAGCCTATGCGGGTACAGGGGGCCTATGTCTCTGAATCCGATGTGGAAGAAGTGGTGTCCTACATACGGAACATGAACCAGAAGAGCGGTTCCTACTCTGACGAAGTACTGGAACAGATCGAAATCGAAGCTGCCAGATGCGGCGCCGGGAAGAAAGGCGGCGGAAATGCTGCTGCCGCTGACGGGGACGTGGGAGAAGACGATCCCATGCTCCGGCAGGCACTGGAACTGGCTGTGGAATCCGGGAAAATTTCCACCTCCCTGATCCAGAGAAGACTGCAGCTGGGGTACGGCCGTGCCGCCAAGCTCATTGACCGGATGGAACAGTTGGGATATGTAAGCCCGCCGGATGGGCAGAGACCCCGGAAGGTGCTGATTTCCAAGCAGGAATTCATGGAAATGGTGCTGAACAATGATGTGCAGTAAACCAAAATACTGCCTGCGTGACTACAACAGAATCGAGAAGTAACAATTATGGGTAAACTGATCGTGCTGGAAGGGCTGGACGGTTCCGGAAAAGGGACCCAGAGCCGCTATCTGGCAGAGCAACTGGAAAAAGCCGGGAAAAAGGTACGGCTGATTGATTTTCCGAAATACGGCAGTGACGGAGCATCTCTTGTGGAACTGTATCTGCAGGGAGGGCTGGGCGGAAAGCCGGAGGATACCGGAGCATACGCCGCATCCATGTTCTTTGCCGCAGACCGGTATGTGAGCTACCGTCAGGACTGGAAGAAGGACTATCTGGATCCGGATACGGTGCTGATTGCCAACCGGTATACCACCGCAAACGCCTATCACCAGCTTTCCAAAATGGACAGAGCCGACTGGGATGCGTTTCTTGCCTGGCTGTGGGATTTTGAATACAGCAAGCTGGGACTGCCTGCTCCGGACAGAGTGATTCTGGTGGATGTGCCCCAGTGTGTATCCGATGCCAATGTGGAAAAACGGAGCCGGGAAACCGGTGTATCGAAGGATATTCACGAACAGGACAGGGAATATCTGCACCGGTGCCGGGAAGCTGCGCTGTATGTGGCAAAGACCTGCGGCTGGACAGTGATCTCCTGTGCGGATGAAACGGGTGTACAGTACCCGGTGGAAGTGATCGGGAAGACCATCCGGGAAGCCCTGTGGGATCTGCTTGGTACGGAGAAGTAAAAAGATTCCAAAGATACAAACAGAAAATTTATGGATTGTTAACCGCTTGGACGGGGAATAATGCTATAATTAGGTAAACGCCGCCTTGGGTGGTAAAATAACTGGAAAAGAACCGTGGCGTACTCTCCTGTGACGGCAGAGCATCGCAGCGTGATCCTGCCGGGAGCGCCTATTCCCGGAGAAACTGGAGGAAAGTATGATCTATACATTTTTAGCAGACGGTTTTGAAGAAATCGAAGCTCTCTGTCCCATCGATATGCTGCGCCGCGCCGGACTGGAAGTGACCACCATCGCTGTGCATCCGGATCCCCAGAACACCGACAGACTGGTTACGGGATCTCACGGAATCGGTGTGATGGCGGACAGAAGCTATACGGAAATGTCAGCCCAGTCCGTACCGGAGGATCTGGAAATGGTGATTCTGCCGGGCGGTATGCCGGGTGCAAAGCATCTGGACGGATCGTCTCTGGTGGAACGGTATCTGAAAGCTGCCGATGCAAAGGGAGCCTATATGGCAGCCATCTGTGCCGCACCCATGGTTCTGGGCAGGAGAGGGTATCTGGCCGGTAAGAAGGCCGTATGCTACCCCGGTTTTGAAGAATATCTGCAGGGTGCCGAGGTATGTTCGTGTGCTGTGGCTGTGGACGGAAAGGTGATCACAGGCTGCGGTATGGGGGCTGCCATGGCATTCGGCGGTGCATTGATTCGAGTGATGAAAGGAGCGGAAAAGGAAGAGGCCATTCTCAGTGCCATCCTTGCTGACAGAGTATGATTAAGAAACAGAAAGACGATATCCGGGAAGAATACAAACAGCGCCGGGTGGAAATGCCCATCGAAGAACGGCACCGCCGGGACGAAGCTATCTGCCATGTAGCGGAAGGACTGGTCAGCTTCCGGTATGCGGAGTATGTTCTGCTGTATGCCGCCACCGAAGGGGAAATTGATGTAAATGCCATTGCCGAGCTGGCTCTGGAAAAGGGCAAGAAGGTATGCTTCCCCCGCTGTGATAAGAAAACCCACACCATGACCTATCACATGGTAAATTCTCTGGACGAACTGGCTGTGGACTCCTACGGGATTCTGGAGCCGGCGGAAGACGCACCTGTTTATGAACCCGATAAGGACACCGGTGCCGCTGTATGCTTTGTACCGGGGCTGGTGTATGACAAAGCCGGCTACCGTCTGGGATACGGCAAGGGCTTCTACGACCGGTATCTGTCCGCTTTCTCCGGCTGTACCATCGGGGTGGTGTACTCCGACTATATTCTCCCTGTGGTGCCCAGAGGACGCTTTGATGTATCCGTGGACATTCTGCTGACGGAAAAGGGTGTCAAGATTACCAAGCAGGGCAAATAATGCCTGTCCCGCATTCTGCGGAAAGACTGAACAATTGTAATCCAAGTGTAAAGGAATGAAACTGCTGTGAAAAGCCGGGATACTGTATGGACACCGCTTCTGCTGGTGTTCGTGTTTGCACTGTTATATTTCGTCGGCTTTTTACCGGCGGACAGACTGGGAATGGATGAGAATCCGTATCTGGCGGTTGTGGTGCTGGAGCTGGTGATTTACGCCGTACCTGCCCTGTTCTACTGCAGACTTCGCGGAGCGGATTTTGGTGCCAGACTGCGGCTGAGACTGCCGAAACCGGGCCATTCGCTGTATCTGCTGTATGCGGCAGTATTTCTCATCGGCGGCAGTGCGCTTGTCAGCATCGGTATGTATACCCTGTTTCCGGAAAGTTTTGCCGCCGGGAGTAGTGAAGTGTACACCAATTTTGCCAGAAACGCCGGGATTTTTGACGGTCTGTATCTGGTAATGGCTTTTGCCATTCTGCCTGCGGTGACGGAAGAGCTTCTGTTCCGGGGGATTGTGGCAGGATCCTATGAAACCATGGGCGTGTTTACGGCAGTTATCGTGTCATCGCTGGCCTTTGCCATGTCCCATTTCAGCTTTGTGCGTTTTCCGGTGTATTTCTTTTCCGGACTTGTGCTGGCGGGTGTGATGTATGCCACCAGGTCTCTCCCTGCGTCCATGCTGATCCATGCGCTCAACAATGCATTTGTGCTGTTTCTGGAGAAATTCATTCTTCATATTGCCGACAAACGGAGCATCAGTATGGTTCTGTTTCTGATCATTGTCGGTTTCTTCACACTGGTTTCTGCGGTACTGATGTTTGCGGAAGCCGGAAATCTGTACGCCGGATACGCCAGAGAAAATCTGCCCTCGGAGTATGTGGTCCGCAGAAAGGGCGGAGCGATGCTGTCTCTGGCGCAGTCGGTATTTTCCCCGGCATATCTCGCCGTTGTGGTTCTGTTTGTAGCAGCCACCATTTTCGGCGTACATACCTGATCCCAGGGAAGGGAGGTCAGTCCTACGAACAACAAACCTTCAGGAAACGATAAAAATTTCAGTGATACCCAACAGTTCTCTGTACCCCGCAGTACAGCGGATTCCCTCAGAGAGCAGATCAACCGGGCCAATGAACAGAGTCTGCATCGGAAACGTACGGAAACGGCAGGGCAGAACAGACCCTCCGGTGCAGCAGTGCGGAACACATCCGCTCCACAGCCGCGTCAGCCGGCAGCACAGGGACAGAATATGCCCCGGAACAGCCAGCCCGCGCAGAATTCCCCCCGGCAGACACCTGCTGTCAACCAGAATGCAGCCGGACAAAATGTCCCCCGGCAGAATGGACAGGCAGGCCAGAATCTTCCCCGACAGAATCCGAAGCTGGTACAGAATGCACGGCAGCCTGTTGATCCGGCAGTACAGCAGGGCGTACCGCAGAATCCACAGCCCCGACAGAAACCGCAGACAGCGCAGAATTCTGTCCATCCTGCTATGCAGAATCCACAGAAACCGGCGGGACAGCCTGTGCAGAAAGCGCAGCCCGGCAGTGGAGCCGAAAATATACCGGTACGCAGACCTGTACAGGGAGGGACGGAGAGTCCGAAAACCAATGTATCCGGCGTACAAGCCTATCCCGGGCGACAGGCGGCGGATCCGGCAGCGGCCGCACAATCGTATGCAGTTCCCCGGAATTTCCCGAAACGGGATCTGGCGGACGACCGTACCCGTCTGACCGATATTTCTGCGATCCAGCGGACAGCCAGTCAGCCGGTCAGGACAGTGAAGCCGAAGAAAATGCCCCAAATCCAGCGGACAGAAGTGGTATACGAGGACGAGGGCGGGAATACAGTGGTCAGCATCGTCAAAGCAGTGATCTACATGATCTTCGTGGTGGTGATTTCCGTGTTCCTTTCCATCGGTATCATCAGCGTGGGGAACGATGTGTTTGCTTTTGTGAAAAACGATGTTTCCATTGACATCACCATTCCCGAATATGCTTCTCTGGATGACATCACGGAAATTCTGTATCAGAATGAAGTGATTGAATATCCTGCCGTATTCAAGATTTACGCCCAGCTGAAAAAGGATGTGGACAACTTCCTGGCGGGGGATTATGTGGTCAGTCCCAACATGAGCTACGACGAATTGCGGGATTCGTTCAAGCCGCAGCCCAAGCTTGGGATTTCCGAAATCACCATTCCCGAAGGGTACACCACCGACGAGATCATCGATCTGATGGTTTCCTACGGCATCGGTACCAGAGAGGGATATGAAGATGCTATCAAAAATTATGAGTTTGATTACTGGTTCGTGAAGGAGCTGGAAGAAGACGGTGTGGATGAAGACCGTATCTACCGGCTGGACGGGTATCTGTTCCCGGATACGTACCAGTTCTACAATTCTTCCAGTGAAGTGACGGTATTGAATAAGCTGCTGAAGCGGTTCGGACAGATCTTCAAGGAAGAATACAAGATCCAGGCACAGTCTATGGGATATACAGTGGGTGAGATCATCCACCTGGCAGCCATGATTGAAAAGGAAGCGGGTACGCCTTCGGAATTCTTCAAGGTGTCTTCCGTATTCCATAACCGTCTGCAGAACTGGAAGAGCCGGCCTATGCTGGAAAGTGACGCCACCATTGTATACGCCATCCAGCACGAAACCGGAGAACGTCCCAAGCTCACCAGCACCGATTACGAGACTCCCTACAACACCTACACCTATGCAGGACTTCCCCCGGGACCCATTGCCAATCCCAGTGCCAGTGCCATTCTGGCAGCTCTCAGCCCGGCAGATACAGAGTATTATTATTTTGTGTCTGACGGCAATGTTTCCTATTTCTCGGAATCCAAGGAACAGCATCAGATCTTCATCGAGGAGATCAAAAAGGGTACCATCCGGGAATATG
>JAFQGY010000096.1 GCA_017415325.1 Clostridia bacterium | reverse complement strand
TACTTGAATTTTCTTCTGCAGTATGTTATAATATTACATATCACAGGAAAGGAGCATCTTTATGCAGACATACAGCAAAGCCGTAAAAAAGATCGTCTATCAGATCATGCATAAAGACAGACTTACGGCGGAAATTTCTTCACTTGGTGAAGCTGTCATCCATGATGAACAGTTCATGCCGTATGACCTGTACCTTTCGGACGAAAATGATGATTTCGATATGAGAATCAACAACATCAATGTTTTCTATCATTGGTGTGCATCCAGAGTATTATCTCTTGACCGAAAATTCGCTAAGGACATTTTCAACAGTATCGGAGTCGCACAGGCTGTGACCGACCGTGACCGCGCCATGATCTCGCTGTCCTATCACTGTGTGTCCCTGACGGATGTGTATTGGGTGAAAACCGACGAGGAATCGATCTGTTTCAGCGATATCAACCTGTACGACCACACGCTGAACGATGCGGTTGTGGAACTGACACTGAAAGGCAGACAGCTTACCGTCACCAACACCGAGCTTGCACCGGATCTCTCCACCCGCGGACTGTTCCCGAAGGCATGGATCCGTACTGCTGACGGATTCCGGCTGCTGAAGGACGGCGGCGAAGATGTGGTTGAAAAAGAAATCCTCGCCAGCACAATCTGCCAGTGTTTCGATATTCCTCAGGTAAAGTACCGGAAACATTATTATCAGGGTCAGCTTGTCAGCGAAAGTGATATCATCACCACAAAGGATCGTTCGATGGTATCCAAGCTGTCTTTCGATATCTATGCTGCCAATCACGATCTTGATACGATTCAGATCTGCAGGGAGCTTGATCCCGTCACTTTTTACGGAATGAACATTCTGGATTACCTGATCGGCAACACCGACCGGCATCCGGAAAACTGGGGATTCCTGATTGATAATGATACAAACCAGTGGATATCTCTGTATCCGGTGATGGATTTCAACCAGAGCTTTTTGTCCTACGACACCCTTGACGGAGCATCCTGTCAGCCTCTGTTTCCTGCCTTTGTGTCTCAGAAAGATGCGGCAGTGGATGCAGTGAAGCATATCGGACTGCGGCAGATCCGTGAAGTGGATATGAGCATGTTCGGCAGATTCACGCATGAAGCGGCGATGTTTGAAAGGCGTCTGGCTGAACTGAGGAAAGCGGAATAAGGTATTGACATCCCTCTGAAAAATTGCAGATCGGCGTATTTCTTTGCTTACTGCATCACAATTCCTGCACCTCGAAAATCTGCAACCCTCTTGCAATTCCCACCAACTTATGCTACAATACAATCACCTCCCGGCCATGGCTATACATCAGCCAGATTGGGAGGTGTGTTATTTGACCACAATTCTGACCACAGACGGCTCCGGAGTACCCGGAAACAGTGGAGACAAAAGGTCACGAAAGCATCTTTTCCGGAGCAAAAAGGGGCAAAACCCACCCGAAATCGCCAAAAAAAGCCTTGCTTTATTGTTTGGGACGTTGATGCCGCAGGTTCAAATCCTGTCACTCCGATGCAGGCAGTATCAACTGCAAAAAGCCGTAGAGTCCAGTACTTTACGGCTTTTCTCATATAAAAAACATCCATGGAGATACACCATGACAAGAGCAGAACTGGAATCCTATATTTCCCGAAATTACAGCATAGCAGCCGATTATCCATTCACCGGAGACTGTATCACAGCCGTATTCCGACATCCTGAAAACCGTAAATGGTTCGCTGTAGCCATGCGGATATCAAAATCCAAGCTGGGTATTTCTGATGACGGTATGATTGATGTTGTCAATGTAAAATGTGCACCGGAAGTACTCTGTTCTTTTCTGGGACAACCGGGAATTTATCCGGCCTATCACATGAACCGCAATCACTGGTTGACTGTCGCATTGGATGATAACGTCAGTACAGAAACCATAGATTTTCTGCTGGGAATCAGTTATGATCTGACTGCCGCGAAAAAGAAAAGAATAAAATATTGATCCGTATCTCCCCATAGAACACTTTCGGAAATTTTCCTCTCCCTATTGCAATCCATTCGTTTTTGTGGTATACTGCATTTACGGGAACATCCCGAATTTTATCTTATTGGAGAATGCTGTTTGAAGAACATCAACACACTGGAGTCGGTTTTGTAAGCAGGAGGCCTGCAAAATCTCACTCCGCACGCCTCTTGCAGATTGCAGTCATCAATTTCTATGAGGTAAAAAATGAACAATGACTATATAGTCCGTCTGGAAACGGAAAACGACTACCGTGAAGTGGAAAATCTGACCCGTGAAGCATTCTGGAATGTCTATAAACCGGGCGCAGATGAACATTATTTTGTCCACATGATGCGCTCCCACCCGGATTTCATTCCCGAGCTTGCTTTTGTACTTGTACATGACGGTTCCATTATCGGAAACATTATGTATACCAAAGCATGGCTGGAAGATGAAAAAGGTCAGCGTAAGGAGATTCTTTCCTTCGGCCCTCTCTGCATAGCCCCGGCATATCAGAGACAGAAACTGGGAAAGCTGCTGATTGAGCATTCCTTTGCGGCAGCCCGTAAAATGGGATATGATGTAAACATCAATTTCGGCAATCCCGGCAATTATGTCGGAAGCGGTTTTGTCAGCTGCAAAAAGAAGAATGTCAGCTTTGTCGCGGACGGAAACTATCCCACAGCCCTTCTGGTATGCGAACTGGTTCCCGGCGTACTGGACGGCAGAAAGTGGAGGTACATCCCCAGTACCGCCGCCGACTGCTGTGAAGATATATCAGCCGTAGCGGCTTTCGATGCGTCCTTCCCCCATAAAGAAAAAGCATGGCAGCCAAGTCAGGAAGAATTCTTCATTTACAGCCATTCATCGGTTGTCCGTTAAAAGCAAAGAATCGGTGCAGGGAACTTCTCTGTACCGATTCTTCTTTTATGTAATCAGCAGTAAGACTCATGCATCCAGACAACCGAAAATTTTTTCCCACACAGCAGGATCCTGTGCTGTCATCCGATCCCAGTCCCAGCTTTTTACAAATGCCGCTTTCTGTTCTGCAGAGGGCGCTTTTTTGCTGAACTTTGTCTTTGCCGCCACGTATTCTCCCAGATACCGCACTGCATCTTCCGTATAATTGGGATTGTGTCCCTTGTTCTGCACAAGCAGCATTTCAATATTCGACCTGCCGCGGAGACCTTCCTGCAGAGCATCATAATGGACAGCCTTATGACACATTTTGTCAGTATCCGAATACATCAGCAGTACCTTTGCTCCTGTCTTCCGCAGGCTGTCCATAGCGTTATACTGCACATAAATGGGATTTGCCTGTTTTTCCAGTGCCATAACCGCTTTTCTGTAGCCCTTCATAAACCCGCCGAAATACGAGTGGATCAGCATCTCCACGGAAACAAATCCGGACAGCACCACAGCATGTGTAATTTCCGGATGCAAAGCGGTTATGTTCAGCGTCGAAAATCCCCCCCAGCTGTGTCCCATCACAGAAATATCCGTACCGGCAAATCTGCTTTCCTGCTTCAGCACAGTAATACAGTCGTTCAGATCACACAGAGACTGTGCCATCCCATTGGGATTCTCCCCGCCGGATTCCATGCACCCGGTATGATCATATGCAAATACAAGGTACCCATGCCGGCAAAGCATCTCAATCTCTTTCATATAGGATCTGTGTCCGCCGCCAAAGCCATGATCAAACACAACCAGCCTGCCTGGAATAGAATCCGCATACCGGTACAGATACCCCTGCAGAGTATGCCCTCTGGAAGAGCTGAATCCATATGCTTCTTTTTCCATTCCCGGGAAGTCATCGGCGGAATAATAATATGCCAGTCCGGTATCGTCACAACGGGTATACATCATCCCGCGATACATGTTCAGCACCTGTTTTTCAAAAATCATTTCATATCTCCTTCCGGCTGTACGCCAAGCAGTTCCTTTTCCAGAAGCTTTACCATAATCCCTGTATTCAGCTCCATGGCATCTTCCGGATAAATGGACGGTACATTTCCATGATAGAATTTTTCGCGGAAATATTGAACAGCATCTCTGTGTGAACCGCCGTTCCGCAGGATCTGTACAATTCCTTCCGCTGTTTCCACCGCATTCTTCCGGCAAAGGGAAAGATAGAACGCCGTCTTCTCCCGATCCAGCAATCCGTAGTGGGGAAGAACAATATTGTCAATCTCCAGACCTTCCGCTCTGGCAATGGAATCCAGCGCCATACGATAGCCAACCAGATACGAGGGGAATACAATCTCTCCTCCATCGTACACACCAAGCGTTTCCGTACCCAAAAGAAGTTTTTCGGAAGCGAGATAATAGCCAACCGAACATCTCGTATGCCCCGGAAGCTCCACTACGGTGAATTCCATGCTTCCGACAGCAATTCTGTCTCCGTCCCGTACAGGACAGTCCACCCGCAGGTTGTCAATACAGTCTTCATATTGTTCAATCCCGCACTGCGCCGCAAATTTCCGATCCAGTTCCCGCATAACAGCCCTGGCAGTCGGTTTCGCAAAAATCTTCACTGCGTATTCACCGGCATATACTTTGACATCCGGGTACCGGGCACAGATATAGGGAGATCCTGCTGCATGATC
>JAFQGY010000095.1 GCA_017415325.1 Clostridia bacterium | reverse complement strand
GAAAATGGATCTCGCCTGCTATGACGATCCGAAGTTCTACAATGACTACGTCTGGGCGATGGACGAATCCAAGGGACGCGCGGTACAGGTGCTGGACGATACAGCGCGGATCATCAATTATCTGATCACGCTGTCCACGCTGATCACGCTGATGATGCAGGTGGATATTATCGTCGGTCTGATTCTGCTGATCGGCTGTGCGCTCAATGCCTCCATGTGGGGACTGGGCAACAAAATTGCCTTCAAGAAGAACGAGCGCGTCAAGCCTTTCCACCGAAAGAATTCCTACATCAACCGGGTATATCACTTGTCTGATTACGCCAAGGAACTCCGAATCAGCAAAGCCGGCGAGAATCTGGATAAAATCTACGCCGACAGTGTGACAGGCATTGTTGAGGAGGAAGTGAAGAACGGCAAAAAACAGTATCTGCTTTCGATTCTGGAAGAAACCATTTCCGTGACTTCGCAGTTTCTCCCGGTCATTCTGCTCCTGTTCAAGCTCTATGACGGCACAGCGCCTCTCGGCAGTTTCGTGGCATCGATCAACATCATCTGGAACCTGAACTGGAGTATGTACGATCTGGCGCGGAACCTCATCCGGATGCCCGACAATGCGCAGTACATCGGCAAGTATCTGAAGTTCCTCTCCTATGAACCGAAGATTGTCAGCGGAGACAGAACCGCGGAAGCACTGGAAACGATTGAGCTGAAAAACGTCACGTTCTCTTATCAGACCTCGGAAAACACTGATAAATCGGATAACAAGGACGACAGCGAAAAGAAAGAAGAAGTGCCGAAGAACTCCCTTGATGGGATCAATCTGACCATCAAAAAAGGTGAGAAAATCGCCATTGTCGGCTACAACGGTGCGGGTAAGACCACACTGACGAAGCTGCTGATGCGGCTGTACGATCCCACCAAAGGCGAAATCCTGTACAACGGACGCAGCCTCCGGGAATACGATATTCCATCCCTGCGTGCGAGAATCGGTACGGTATTCCAGGACTATAAGATTTTCGCGTCAACCATTGCGGAAAACGTCCTCGGACACGCCTGTGCGGACAGTGACCGGGATACCGTAACCGATGCGCTGACGAAAGCTACGTTCCGGGAGAAGCTCGGTTCCCTTGAAAAAGGGATGGATACCGAACTGACGAAGGAATTCTATGACGATGGCGTGAATCTGTCCGGCGGTGAGTCACAGAAGGTAGCGATTGCCCGGATTTTCGCAAAGCCGTATGATCTCGTGATCATGGACGAACCGTCCTCTGCCCTTGATCCGATTGCGGAATATGAGCTGAACCACACTATCCTCGAATATGCACAGGATAAAACGGTGGTGTTCATCTCGCACCGGCTGTCAACCACCCGTATGGCGGACAGAATTCTCATGTTCGCAGACGGCAAGCTGATTGAATCCGGCAGTCATGATGAGCTGATGGCGAAGAACGGTAAGTATGCGGAAATGTTCAAACTGCAGGCAGAGAAATACCGTACTCCGGCATCGGCTTAAATCATGCTATATAAAAGTACAAGTCCCCGATGATCCTTGCTGAAAGGTCATTGGGGACTGTATTCATTTTAATTATCTCATCTGTACTTACGCCAGAAGTATTTTTCCAGATGCAGTTTCACAACCAGTCTGCTTCTGATCCGTTCCAGAAAATGATCCACTTCCGGATACGGAATCTTACCACTCCCGACAATCTCCCGGAATAACCGGTTGGACCAGATTTTATGCCGCCTGCTGAATTCTGCTTCCGGAAGCTTTTCGATCTCCGCCCACTCTTTTTCAGACTCTTCCAGGAATATCTTTTCGAGAGCTTCCTTTACAGTCATATACTGTTCTGAGTCATTCCATACAGTATCTCCTCCAAGTTCTGTCAGAAACTGTGTAACTGCTTCACTTGCCATTACCTCTTCCAATGCCCTGCCTTTACGGGCTTCTATGACGATTTCCAGTACACAAATCCCGTACTCATTCTCCGGAATATCGTATTTTTCCTCATAGTAATGAATATTGTCCAATTTATATGAGAGACAATATCCATCCAAACCGCAGCGGTTTACCGTTTTTATCTCTTCAACAGTACCGAAACACTCCTCGCTGTCTGCCAAAAATTCTTTCAGCATGGAGTATGCATCTCTGATAACATATCCCGGCATATTCCTGTAATACGGTCTGACTGCAATCACGATGCTGCCGTCCGGCGATACCATCTTCAGACTGTTCTGGTATTCTTCCGAGTGTATCTGATCCAGACCGTATCCATCCGGAATCTCATATGAGAAATCAGCTATGTGAATGCGGTGATTCTTGTAAACAAACATTCTATCCCTCCCTGTCTGCCGGATTGATAATCGGCAGTTTCTTCTTTTGAGCCATTTCAAGTGTCTTTGACGCGCCGCCCCAGTCGTGATCTACACAAGCAATCACCATGTCTGCCTGTTCGACCATCCATTTATTTCGCCGAGAGATCGCATACCGCTTCGGCACATTTTCCAGAGGCGGATAGATGGTACTGTCATACAGAGAAACATCTACCTTCCTATCCAGATAGGGCAGAATCAGAATGGATTCAGTTTCCGGGTACTCCTGTTTCAGTTCATACAGAACCTTTGCAGCAAGCAAGTCGAAATCTCCGTACCCGCTGAGATAGAATTTGTGATTCCCCTGCTCCAGAAGGGTACGGAGTTCGCGGGTCAAATGGGCACGGATGGTGTTTTGTTCTATCAATTTACTGTGTCCGCAGAAGGTTATAGTCAATGGAATCCCCTCCTATAACTTATTTTCTCGATTATAGCACATTACCATTCATTAGTCCATATTTATGAACCAATTTGGCCCATAATTATGGGCTATTCAAATTCCGGAATGTCATATAATATAGTCAATAATTCTGAACTATGGGTATGATATCGAATGAAACTGAACGAAGCCGTCAGTATCCGTCTGGCTGAACTCCTGCATGAACGGAATATGACACAATACGAGCTATATACCCGCAGTGGTGTGGCAAAATCTACGGTAAACAACATCATCAATCAGACATATCCTTCCGTCAGCCTCCGGATTTTGCATGAAATGTGCCAAGGGCTTGGCATTGGACTGAACGACTTTTTTCAGTCGCCTCTATTTGATGATGCGAATCTTGATCCGTAAAACTGCTTGTTATTCTCTTGAGTAACAGGCAGTTTTTTATTCTATGACCAGCTATAATTCTTTTCTGGAATTATCTTTATTATAATTCCGTTTCGGAATTATGTCAAGTGATTTTGGCTATATAATTTCTATTACAGAATTATACAGTCAGGCGGTGATATTTTTGAAAACCAGAAAACAAGCTTACGGAACAGCCAATATCATCGGTAAAACTGTAGAGCGTCTTCGGAAAGAGCGCGGAATATCACAAAAGGATTTCATATCCAAAATGCAGGTTATGGGGTGTGACATGAATCCGACAAGTTATTCAAAACTTGAAGGACAGGTTAGGATCGCAACCGATAAGGAAATCTATGTTATTGCTAAAATTCTGAATGTTCCCCTTGAAGAATTGTTCCAAAATTCAAATGAAGATGATTAATAATCCGCCGGATTCACTGCCGACGGATTTTTCACTCCTCAACAAACCTATCCAAAATCTCTCTGCAGTCTCTCGACGAGAACCCCCACAGAATCGAACTGACACAATCGACTGCAAGAGAACGGTATTCCGTCATTGTCTTGCGGCACATCGGGTATCCTGCGTCCACCAATGCCTGTGTAACATCCTCATTGCTGGCTGACTCATACGGCGAGAGGTAGTTGAAATACAGCACCTGATAGAACACTTCGCCGTTCTTGTTCTTCTCTCGCATGATCTGCACCGCATGGTCAACGAATTTCAGCATCTTGTTGCTGCGTTCGATGCTCTTTGCACGTTCCTCAATGTCCGTTCCGCTGAGATCCGCGCCCGCAACATAAATGGACTCCAGGAATTCGTCAACACTGCTGCCGTAACACTCTCTGAAATCGCTCTTTGCCTGTTCGACTGCAACAGTGAGGCTCCAGACCACATCCCGGTATTTCTTCAGAAGGAGCAGGGTATCGTGATAATGTGCGTCCTGTGTAGTTTTCTTGCGTGCCATATTAGTTTTCCTCGCTTTCTGTGATCGGTTCAATGTCCAGTTTGAATTTATAACTTCGTCCACCCCCAGGACACCGGATAAGATATTCTGTAGATATAGACTTTCTCTTGCAGTCGTCTGATAAGGGTGATAAATAATATCGCGCGTGCGTACATAACGCGCACGTTAATCCTTGTAGGCAAAGCACTTTTGCGGTCTTCCGGACAATCTTCCGCAAATGCGATTCTGGCACGCAGCCGATTGTTTTCGGCACGCTGATCTGATCATCAGTAATGGTATTTTCGCAATTCTGGCACGAAGAATCCAGCAGTTCTTCGATCATTTCAATGGTGTTTTCGGATGTTTCTTCGGGAATATTCATGCGGATATTCAGAGCCAGCGCGACCTCTTCCTTGTCGATGGTAATGTCGGAAATATTGAACATGGTGGACAGATAATTCTGCAGATAGATCGCTGTTCCGTATTTACCCGGGAAGGACACCAATTTGATGTACCCATTCTCCTCCAGCTTTCGCAGGATTCGTCCTGCCGTGGATTTGGAGATTCCCCACCGCTTGCCCAGATCGTCATATCCGGTAAGAGGAGAGTGGGTTCCATTTCGGTAATACACGACCGGACCGACATCGGAACCGGCAATGCGTTCATCGTTGTAAATGGCATTCAGCCACAGGTCAAGTATAATATCCATCTCGGAACATTTCCCCTTGCCGATGAATTCCGCAACCATTTTGTAGGGAAAAAAGAAAAAGCCACTGTCCTTCGTACAAGGTGCAGTGGCTTCAATAGTGCTGTTGAATTTTGACCAGTCAGCAATCTTGAATTTGACATATTTACGGTGACATGATATACTGTACTGTAAGTAATGAGATTTCTGCAGATATTCCAGAATTTCAATTGTGCTTTTTTCCGTTTTCCTGCGGAGAAGAATCATCAGGTCACGGATCGGCATCATCCATTCTCCGGGAGCAATGGAATATTTGATACCATCCACACATACCTGAGAAGTGCGGAAATTTGCAAGGGAACAAAGCATCATAAAATAATAGAGATATGATGATCCGTTGGTACGAATGTTTTTATCATCCGAAAGATTCTTCAAAAATTTCCTGTAGATTCGGCAACGCGAATATGTGACAAGTTGTTGGATTTTGAGTTGATACTGCATATTTCTCCTCCAAATAGAAAAAAAGCCAGCGGCAGGGACAAAATAATCACCTGACACTGGCAGAATTATGATATTTACGGATAGTGTTACCCAGTTTTAACCAATCCCGTTTCTAACGGGTTCTCAGTTTTCATCTAACCGTTTTCTAACCGATTTACAGAAAATGTGCAAACAGGTTAAAATGTATTGTGATTATTGCATTAAAGATAACCAGAGCAAAAGCAAATAGGTTATAAAATCAATACAAAAAAATTGGAAATCATCTCCTTAGTGAGACCCTATACCACCTTCGGGACCAAGAGGCCGCTGGTTCAAATCCAGTCACTCCGACCAGTATTCCCTTCGGGAAACTTGATAAAAAACCCTATTTCAGTACAAAACCGTACGAAATGGGGTCTTTTTTTGCATTTTTATGCACCAGAAAAAACAGGCGCTTTTCCAAAGTTCAACAAAAATTCAACTCGCCTGTAAAATTCCTCTTTTTCATGCTTTTTTCAGCGTCAGGGCGTCCGCTATCACGTCTGCGCTTCTGCTGTCTGCATCGGCAATCATGTGGCTGTAGATGTTCGTGGTAGTGCTCACCTGATCGTGGCCCAGCCGGTGCGATACCGTTACCGGATCCACGCCGTTGTAGATCAGCATACTGGCCATGGTGTGCCGGAAGCCGTGAGCATTCAGGTGGGGGAGTCCGTGCCGCTTGGAAAATTTCGTCATCCATGAAGTCACAGAACAGGGGTGCAGCGGGGAGCCGTTTTCCTGGGTGAACACGTAGCCCTCGTTTTCGTAGTATGTCCCCAGCCGCATCCGTTCTGCAGACTGCCATGCTTTGTGTTTCCGCAGCTCTGCCATGATGTCCGCCGGAATGGTGACGTACCGGGTGGAGTTTTCTGTTTTGGGTGTGTCCACGTACACGCCTTTTTCTTTTGTGTACAGCACATTCCGGCAAATGTGGATACGGTTGTACTCGAAGCTCACATCCTCCCATTTCAGCCCCAGCGCTTCCCCTCTCCGGCAGCCGGACACCAGAAGCAGCAGCACCAGCATCCGCCACTGCTCCCCTTCCTCCTCCAGAGCGGACAGGATTGCGGAAACCTCCTCCGGCTGGTAGTACACGGGATCGCTTTTTTCTCTTTTGGGCGGTTCCACACGGGCGGCGGGGTTATAGGGAATCAGTCCCTCCATCATGGCCTGTTCCAGAACGGTATGCAGGAGCCGGTGCACTTCCAGTATGGTTTTGCCGGACAGCCTGCCGCCGTTTTTGTGTTTCCCCTCCTTGGACAGCTCTGTATACAGGTCGTTGAGATGCTGGGGTTTTATGTCCTTCAGCTTGATGTGACCGATGAAGGGGAAAATCAGGCGGGAGGAGAGGGAGCGGTACAGGGTGACGGTGGAGACTTTTGCCCCGCGCTGTTCCTTCAGGTCGATGCAGTAGGTGGTGTACTGTTCGATGGTCTGTCTTGTATCGGATCGGGTGCCCTCTCTGCATTCCTTCTCAAAGGTGGCGGCGAAAGCTTCTGCCTTTTTTCTTGCGCTTTTTTCCGTCCATGTGGGTTCCACCGGGAAGGTGGCAGTCCAGGGCTTGAGCTGGTGTCCGTCTGCCCCCCGGCCTCTGTGGACACGGATGCTGTAGGAGATCAGTTTCCCGGATTTGTCCCGGCGTTCCTGTATGTTGGCCATTATGCTTGTCCTTTCTTTTTGGTGATATGGTACTGGATTAAGGCTTGTATAACATTATACAGTTCATTTATAAAACTGTCCCGTTCTTGAGGTGTAAACTGAACAATCGTTTTATCTTTTTCACATTTTACACCATATATCTCTCCTTTGAATACTTGGTATGATAACAAATACTGTTCATTCTCATGATATAGCCATTTTTCAGGGTTTTCTAGCATAAACCACTTTTCAGTATCATCACTCTTGCTATTTACTCTTCGTTTCTTAAAAACATCAACCTGTTGTTCAAGCTCTGTTTCATTACATATGTCATGAAACTCTTTACAATATGCATCAAAAATTGCTTTTTCATAAATATTCTTGATCTCTTGCAAAACAGGCTCTGTGAATAGATCTATCAAATATTTATTATCACTACGCTCCAGCACAGATATAAATGAGAAGAACTCTAAGAATTCATCCCTGTCCCGTCTATCCTCTTCACTCATTGCAATATTTGAAAGGGTGTCAAAATCATATCCAAGTTCTTTCATTGCAACTTGGACACAATGCAGCTTATTTAACCATAATTTTTCTTCTGCTGCCACAAATGGCGATAATTCTTTCAATTGTGACACCTTATAGTCATCAAGCGTTTTATAGTCATCAATTCCAGCTAACCATTCCCATCTTACACCTGAGAATAATTTTGATGTAAACTCTTTGGCTTTATCTGGAGTAATTGCGACACTACCACGCACCATTCTATTTATATATTCTTTTGTGTATATAGTTTTTTCCGCAAACTGCACTTGGGTCATTCCAAATTCATCAAGCAGTGATTGAAGCCTTTTTCCGCAAATGGGATCAATTTCTTGTTTTTTTCTACCCATAAAATTCAATTCTCCTCATATGTTGAATTGATTTATTATTTCAATTGAACATTTACACATTGTCTTTTCCGTGCTATAATAATACCAGAAGAAACCCCATTTGTCAATAGAAAAAAGCAAAAAAAGATATTCTACAGGAGGATAAAACATGGACACTACTGTTATTACCAAACCGAAAATGCTCACAATTAACGAAACCGCAAAGACAGGAATTCTGTCTGAATGGGCTCTGCGGGCACTTGTCAAGCAAGGAAAGATTCCGGGTATTTATGTTGGGAACCGGTTCCTTATCAATTATGACCGGCTCTGCGACTGGCTGAACAACAGCGGAAAAACTTCTGCTGACAATACATCACATTGACAGGAGATCACAACATGAATGAAGAAACCGTGGATTCTGGAAGATGCACCGTGCCGAAAAGTCGTACCGCAGATTTATGAAAAAATCGGTCTGAATGAAGCATTTCTGCTGCAGCAGGTACATTATTGGCTGACAGAACATGAAAAGCAGGGCAAGAATTTTCATGACGGACGTTTTTGGGTGTTCAACACTTATGAAGAATGGCATAAACAGCTATCTTTCATCCAAGAAAGAACCATCAGAGATGCATTCAAGCACCTAAAGGAATTGGGTCTTGTCGTTACCGGTAATTTTAATAAAAAAGGATTCGATAAAACCATCTGGTACTCAATTGATTATGATGTGGTCGAAAAAATGTTTCCTCAAGATGTATCCAACGATGCCTCACCGGATGAAATCCCTGTTACTCTCCATGACCGGCAAAATTTGCCGGATGGAAGCGGCGAAAATTGCCGGATGGAACGGCAAAAAATGCCGGATGGAAACGGCAAAAATTGCCACACCAATACCAAAGAATACACAGAGAATACACCAAAGATTACACATCAGAGTACTGTTGCAGGGTTATATGGTGCTGTAGCCAGCACTGCGCATCCGGAAGACAGTTTTTCGGAAGTTAGAAGAACGGACGCCACATACAATCCTGACTTGCTGAGAGAGGGGATACGTTCCATTTGCCAACAACAGGATATACTACAGGACGCTGTACTCTGTGAAACAGTCATACTGTACTTTGTGAGCGAATACTGGCGTACCTTCCGACGGGAACACCCACGCATGACCAAAGCAACACTTGAAAAAGTTGTATGCAGGATAGCCAGCGGACAGATTGATGATCATGATTGTACCATAGCTGAAATCCGTACGTTTGATGAATGGAAAACAATGATTGACAAATACCTAACCACAGACGGACTGAACTGCGATTATTCCATTGTGCATTTTCTCAGTGATGGTATCTTGTTGAAACGATTTTATGAAACATTATATTAGGGGGACACATGAAAACCACAAATGAACTTTCGATTGAGTATCGGGTAAAGATTTTTTGCAGTATGCCGAAAGACCAGGCAATCCGGCTATTCCGCGAAATCGGTTGGGACATTCCCAGCAGAAGAACTATTCGAAAATACATGAAATCTCTCCGGAAAAGCGATATCCGGCTATCCTGGGTACGCACCGGAAACAAAATCAAAGATGTTTCGGTGTATGACCGGGAAGCATACAGACTGATAGCCCGTATCGGATACAACCGGTGGCTGTCAAAAAAGCTGTATGAACGGATCGATACACCGGAAGATCGGGAGAATGCAGATATATTTCTTGCCTTTGTGGAAGGGACACTCACCGCCGAAGATTTTATAGCACACCGTGACGTGATTGCAGCGGCTGTTAAGAATGTCAGAAGTGACACTGCAAGGACAGCGTTTTATGAAATGCTGGATACATATGATTTTGATGCAGAAGAAATTTCGGACTTAGTATGATATATCCTTTCTGTAAAAATTTTATTAGATGTACGAAATTTTACATTTGAACAGAATCATGCAAGGAGGAGTTATGGAGTTTTTATGGAGCTTGCATCATTCACGGAAAATACATATCGGAGATATTGGGAACGATGTGCACTGAAAGGGGATGGTTGCAGTGAACCAGCTGGAACTGAAAGAATTCCGGCATCTTCGGTGGAAATATCTCCGGCATGGAAACAGGCGGATTCTATATCAGAGGCGATACGCTGAACTTTTAGAAAAATTCCAGAAAGCAGCCAATGGGCTATCAGAACGACAGAAAGAAATTTTATTTTTGTACTATTATGCCGTTCACAGTATTGTGTACATAGCAATGCGGCTCAACTACAGCGAACGGACTGTCCAGCGGCATAAACGAACAATAATCAAAAAGATTGAAGGTGAATGCGATGAACAGTGAAGAAAAAGAACTTTTGATCGAATGTATTCCCAGCGGACGGGAAAATGCTGTGACTGCCGGAGCAATTGCCAATAGAGCAGGCAAAAACAGAAAAACGGCATCAAAAAAGCTGTTCCAGCTTATGTGTGACGGTGAATGGGTCGCTGTCGTTTTTGAAAATGATACGCCGATGTTTTACCTGCCAGATTCAAGAGAAGGGTTCACAGATGCTTTTACACATCTTCGGGAGCGTGAACTTGGTCTGCGTCGGAGGTTGAAAGTTGTCAAAGCATATCGGCGGAAGATGCAGGAGGCTATTGAAAGCAGGAGAGGAGGGAAACGCAATGAAACACATGATTCCAATGGATGAATATGGGATGTTTGCATCTACATCCGGTGTGGTGATGGCGGATTCAAGATTTGTTGCAGAAACATTTGGGAGATCTCATGCACATGTATTGAGAGCAATTCAGAGAATACTTTCTCCTAAATCTGGCGTGAGTCAGGAATTTAACCGAGCCAATTTTGGATTGGTTGAATACATCGACGCAAAAGGGGAAAAACGACCCGCCTACAATATGACCAGAAGTGGTTTTGCAATGCTTGTCTTTGGTTTCACGGGAGATAAGGCGATGCAGTTTAAGGAACTGTATATCAAATTGTTCGATGCTATGGAAGAACAGCTCGTAGAACTGAAAGTTTCCCGGGCAGATTATCCACGTCTTACAGATGCAATCAAAGCCAATAAGGCAGATGCGAAAGCATACCACTACAGCAATGAAGCAAATCTTTTGAACAGGATAGTTCTGGGCATGGATGCTAAGCAATATCGGACTACGCATAATTTGCCGTCTGGTTCTATCCGACCGTATTTATCCGCTGATAAATTAAAGATGCTGGATCAATTGGAAGTTTTTGACGCAAACCTTTACTATGTGTACCCAGAATATAAAGAACGGGAACGGATACTGCGGGAGTTATACAGTAAACTTAAAGCAGAAGCAGAACGACGTAAGATTGCACAGATCACAGCCGGAACGGAAGCTGTATAAATACCATCAAAGGAGAGGGAGGGCAATGGGACGCACGGCACGATACACACCGGAGGAAATGCGGCGGAAGTGGCAGGAATACAAGGAAATCTGCGACAATCAGACTGTCCGCAGATCAGTGTTTTCACATGGGAAAGTCATCATAGCCGATGTCCCAGCTTCGATCACATACACGATTGAGGGGTTTTGCCGCTTTCTCGGACTGCGGAAAAGCAGTTTTTACAGTACATATTGTTCGCCATCCGCCAACCTGTGGCCGGAATTTGAGGAACTGATTGGCATAATCCGTGCCGAAGTCGAGCTGGATGCAAGAGCGAAATTTGAAATGGGGGTAATTCCCGCTCACCTTGCAGGACTGTGGATGGGGCGGTATGGCTACACCAATAAAACACAAACGAAATTCCATGGTGCGTCAGTATGCATTGTGGATTCGGATAATAAGACAGATGATACTATCTGACGAGAATTTTAATTTATGAAAAGGAGCTTTTTACATGAACGGAATTACTGAAAAAACACTGCGGGATGCAGTGGCAGACGCACTTGAACGGGGGCTTCCCGAAGATGATGCTGATACTTTTGCAGAGCATCTGGCAGCAAAAGCAGCGGTTTACAATGACCCACGGTTTTCGGACTTTGAAGCGATGGACTCTGCCATTGAAGCATTTATCGCCGGATGTCCGGATCTGCAGAATCTGGGCTTTGTTTCCCGGTATGTTTTGGCCGGGTTGGCAGTACGGGGCATTGCGCTTTCCAATGTCGGGAAGGGGGCATAAAAATGGCATATAATCCCTACAATGCAGTCAAGAAAATTTCTGAACTGAAAGGCAGTTATCATACCGCCAAGGAAAAGGGGCAGGATCCCACCCAGTATGCGCAGGAAGCCGTACAGTATTATAATGAACTGCGAAAAAACGGCAAGGGGGATGTTGCGGATAAGCTGGCCGGTGTAGACTACACGGGTTCTTTGGAAATCCTGAAAGGATACAACGCACCTACGGAATATGACTGGTATGATAATCTTGTGGGGCAGAAGGTCGAAGAAGCGTCCAAGCCTGTACGGAGTGAAACGGTTGACCAGATCATGGCTGTGTATAACAAGAACAATGATCTGCTGAGTGGTCAGGTATCCAAAGTTACTCTGGATGAATTCAACACACTTTCGGCAAAGTATCTTGAAAATCTGGAACGGTTCAAGGATGATCTGGCTGCAGGTAAAGTGACCATGCCGGAAGAAACCCCTGTGCAGGATAATACACCAACTGGGGAAGCGGATACACCAACCGCAGAAGGCAATACACCAACTGAAACAGCCAGCGAACCTGTACAGGAAAATGCCGAAATTACAACAGCTCAGCCCGAAATTCTCAACGAAAAAACGAATGTTGAGAAAACCGTTGCAATTCCCGAACAGCCTGTTATGAAATCTGCAGAGACCTCCGAAACACAGCAGGAGAGCGTACAGACGCCCCCAGAACCGGCGAAAACTACCAGTACAGACAATAATCCCATGGTTTCCAAGGCAGTTGAAGCGGCCAGAGTAGATGCGGATTCTGCTGCATTTGATCTTGTGGCGGAGGCTGGTTCTGTCAAAAAGGCAATAGATGCGCTTTACGAAGAAGGTGTGCGCCTGGGGAAAATGGGTACTCCGGAAGCCAAAGCCATTCAGTCGGAGATTACCAGCCTTTGGGATGCTGTTGCTGCCGGAAATACACGGAAACTGCAGATCCGGGCAAATACGATCCCAGAGGGATTTCCGGCACCTGGGTGTACAGATCCGTGTTAATCCCAATCTGGAAGACGGTGTATGGGGGCGGTATGTTCCCGGGGAAAACGGAAAAGATGGCGTATATGAGATTTCCCCGTATTTGGAACCGGAAAAAGGTCTGCTTGGTGTTACACTCCATGAAATATTCCATCAGGGCGTAACAGCAGACAAAACGCTTGTGGAATATGCGGACAGAATCCGGGAAGCTATGGTAAAATCCGGCGAAATAAGCGCAGGGCGGTATGATCTGGCAGCGTATTCACGGAAATATGCTGGTGATGTCACTAAGTATGCACAATCTGCGAAGGGGCAGGAAGTCATTCACTCCTATATGCAGCAGGGCATGAGTGAAGGAGAAGCCATAAAACAGTTTATGACGGACTTTGTCCATGAAGAAATGGACGCTGATTTCATGCGGGATGTGCTTCTGAACAATCCGGAACTGCTTACCAAGCTGACAAAGGATGAACGATCCCTTGTGCGGAAGATTCTGGACAAGATCAAAGAATTCATTGACCGTCTGAGAGGGAAAGCACCCTCCGGAACGGCGGACAGAGTAGCGGCGCAGATTCGAAAGGTGCTGAACAGTCTGGATAAAGCCGATGTAGATGTACCGGAACCGAGAAATTCCCGTGCAATGGATATGGAAACTCTGTACAGCCAGCTTGACGAACTGCACAAAATCGGTCGAAAGAGCGTCAATGCATTCACTTCTGCAGAAATTCAGACCATGGCACCGTGGGCGGAGCAGCTCTACATGGAACTGGGTGAAAAGTCCCCCTTCTTCCGGGCGTGGTTCGGGGATTGGAGAGCGCATGACACCACACCGATTCAGCCGGTTACAGAAAAGGGCGATGCAAGGGGCAATGTTATAAACAAAGATACCAGCTGGGATGTAATCGTATCCAAGAAAATCAGCAAAGAAACGGTACATCAGTCCGGCTCTGCACAGGAAAATGCTGTGAAATATCTCTCCTATATCAAGGATATTACGGAAAAAGCTGTTCTGTTGGGTTCTGAGACTTCCGGAAAGGGCAATCCGCTTTCTGTGATGTACCACACACTGTACGCATACACGGAAACTGAAGGGTATCCGGCTGTACTGCGGTTAAAAATAGAAGAACTGGTGAACGAAAAGACCGGGGATCCTATCCGGCGGGATTATATTCTGCAGGAAATAAACGAAGAACCCCTGACCGGAAGCAAACGGGTTTCTAATCCGCCTCATCCGGACAAAGGTTCTTCTATAAACAGTATAGCAGATTTATTCGCTTTTGTCAACGAAAATGACGAAACTTTCGATGCAAAACCGGCAAGCGAAATCCGGAATGAAAATGGTACACCGAAGGTTATGTATCACGGAACCAAAGAACAGTTTACGGTATTTGACAAGAAAAAGGCGAAATCTTCCGGACTGTATGGGAAAGGATTCTATTTCACAGGCAGTGAAAGCCATTCCGGGCAGTACGGGGATTCCATGGCTGTATATCTGGACATCAAGCGTCCTCTGTCTCCCGGTACAGATACGGTAACGGAAGATCAGATACGCACATTCCTTGAAGCTGTTGCAGAAAATGAGGATTATTCCATTGAGAACTACGGCACATACGATGTAGACGATATTCTTAATGGGATTACTTCCCGGGATATATTTAGCGTACTGCAGGACATCAATGCAACGGCTATCGGGAACTTTGTGGAAGCGGTGGAACTGTTCAATGAAGTCAACGGCACGGAGTATGACGGAATTGTGGTTCCTACGGAAACTGTGGCATTCCGGGCAAATCAGATTAAGTCTGCTACTGATAATGTGGGGACATTTGACGGTGAAAACCCGGATATCCGTGCATCCCGTGAGATTTTCAGCGAACTGGAAACAGGTATGCAGCGGAATGAAGAACTGGAAACTACCCTCCGGAAACAGTATTCGACCATGCCGGTGGACGGATGGGGAAAATATATGGGGACTACCCGTAAACAGTCCTTTGCTGCCGATGTTGCCCGACTGCTTCCCGGTGTGACTGTGGAACAGGTCAGGGGGAGAATGGATCCTGTGTGGGAACTGCTGGCAACGGCATCCCGTGGAGGGCTTGATACAGCAGATGTCCGGTATCAGGAAGCCAGGGACATTGTATCTTCTGCCGCAAAGGCTTTCGTGGAAGATTCCGTCATCACACAGACCAATCCTCTGTATTTCAGCAATCAGGAACTGCGGGAATTCCTGCGGACTACTCCCGTGAAAATGGATGTATCCAAGGCGGATTTCGGCGGGGACGAAGCCTATAAAACATGGCGTTCCCAGAATAGAGGACTGCTGCGGATCACGGACGATCCGGGCGCACGGGGCGTGGATGTGGTGTATTCCGAACTGGCTGACCGCTGGCCGGAATTCTTCCCGGATACCATCGTTAATCCTGCGGATATGCTGCAGACCATGGGAGACGTGGCAGTGGAACTGAAAGCTACATCCTCCACCCCCAAGGAGAGGGCAAACCCCTTTGAAGGTCAGACGGAACTTGCGGCGCAGTCTCTTACCAACCGGATCATGGCGGGAATTTTCGGGGAGTTTGAAACCCTGCGGAAAACACAGCAGGAGGATCCCAAAACGGCAAAAAAGATCTCTGATGCAGTCAAGCAGGATACAGCGGCTGTGGCAAGAGAAATCAGAAAAGCCAATGCCGGGACCGATGCTGTCACCAAAAAGATTGCTTCCGGTACTGGGGCTTTGGCTTCCCAGAACAGACAGCTTGCCGAAACCGCACGGCAGATCCGCCGGGAAATCAGCAAGCCGGGGAAACGTGGCCTGATACGGACAGAAGCTCTGGAAAGCATCGTAAAGAATCTGGATACCAAACCGCTGAAACGCTTTGAATATCTTCCTTCCGATCCTCTGGAATCCATCCTGAACAGTATCCGTTCTTCCAACAGCCAGACAATAGCAGATGGGAAAATCAAGCTGGAAAATCCTCTGCTCAAGCGTCTGGAAGATGAATATACCATCCTGCGGGAGTACCGGGAAGCACTGGATACCGACAAACTGAGCGATTCTGAAAGACAGTCAGGAGAACTGCGGTATATGCAGCAGGCAAATACATTCCTGCGGCTCCTTCATTCCTATACGAATACCAATACAAGCGTACATTTTGACGGGAAAGACTGGTCTGTATCGGAATTTGCGGAAGAACTGAAAACAGATCTTGCCAGCAGACGGAAATACAAGGATAATAAAATCCCGAAAAGCACCTTCGGCGGCGTATTCCGGCGGGAAGGAATCGGCTATGCTGAAAAACTGCACATGGAATCCGTGAACCCGTCCCTGTATTTCTCTATGTGGGGAGAAACCGGGGCAATGATTGACCGCACGTTCCGGGAAGCGCAGCGGGAACAGGTCAAGCTGGAACGGGAATTCACAGAGTACATGGAAAAGAGAATGCCGGAAGGATACCGAACCATGGAGGCCAGCGGGTACGGCAACACCAGAATCCCTGTCCGTGTCCATGGCAAGGATATGACCGTCAGTCGGGCGCAGCTTATGTCTCTCCGTATGATCTGGAAATATGACATCGGCAGAGAGGGAGCGGCTACCCAAGGTGTTGTCATTCCGGATGCTGCCGGAAATCAGCGTTCCCAGAATTCCTTTGTGGTGGATGATGCAGTATACGAAATGCTCATGGAAAAGCTCTCTCCGGAGGATCGAAAGCTTGCCGATGACATTGGACGTTTTCTCGCTCTGAAATGCGCTCCGCAGGATACCATGATGGCACTGTACGGAGATACCGGCAGTTCTGACCCGCATCTGTTCCCGCTGGAAGTGTCTGATATTGTTGACGGGAAGAAAAAGCCCGAATGGGGAGCTGTAGCAAGAGGGATCCAGGCACAGAAAGCAGGGTTCTCCGAATCCGTGAAAAAAGGTTCGTCCTCTCCTTTGGTGGTGCGTGATATTTTCGATGTTGCGTGCGATTATGTGAAAAAGACTGCTTCTGTCCGGGCATATTCTCCCGTTTGCCGGGATATGCAGATGGTTCTCGGACAGCAGGATATGAAGGAGATTCTGCAGAAAGCAATGGGCAGGAGCGGATACAGATACCTCGTGAATTTTCTGGATCGATCCTACAGAGACAAAGCAGAACGGACTGGAAATGTCATGTATTCCCTGTTTGAAGTATCCGGGAACATGGCAAAACGGGCTGCCGTGGCGTGGAACTTCTCCACAGTGGCAAAGCAGTATGTATCTATCCTCCGTGCCATGCCGGAAATCCATTATAAATACATCAATGCTGCTTCTTCATGGACGGGAATCAGCAAAAAAACAGGAAAGGATACCGAATATTCCGGCCTGTATGATGAAATGGTGAAGAATTCCGGAGTGGCACAGCTGAAAATGCTCGGCTATTCGGATACCGGGTTCCGGAAATCCCTCCGGCAGATCATTGATAAAAACTATGTGGATTCCTCCGGTATGATCCGTTCTCTGATGACCTCCAACCGACTCGGTCAGGGACTGCTCGGCGGCTATGATAAGTTTATTGACCTCGGTATGTCCTTTGCTGCCAAAGCCGATGAAGTCACATGGGTTCGGATCTGGAAGGCCTGCAAACTGGAAACAGCGGACAAATTCCCAAATCTGACGGAAGCGGAAAAGCTGAAAAAGACTGTGGATCGCTTTGAAGAAATCATCGGGAAAACGCAGGT
>JAFQGY010000009.1 GCA_017415325.1 Clostridia bacterium | reverse complement strand
TGCCACCCTGCAGTTCCCTTTCAGCTACCTTTCCGGCCAGAGAGAAATCGATCTTGTGGAAAAGTGCCGGGCAGCCGACGTAGGATTCATCGCCATGAAAGCCATTGCAGGGGGACTTATCACCAATTCTGCGGCAGCCATGGCATATATTGCCCAGTTTGAAAACGTACTGCCCATCTGGGGGATCCAGCGGGACAGCGAACTGGACGAATGGCTGTCCTTCATGGACAAGGTACCGGAAATGGACGAAGAGATGACCGCACTGATCCGTGACGACAAAGAATCGCTGGGAGCGGACTTCTGCCGGGGCTGCGGGTACTGTATGCCCTGCCCCAAGGAAATCACCATCAACCAGTGCGCCAGAATCTCCCTGATGATCCGCCGCGCCCCCTCCGCCGGCTGGCTGAACGACCACTGGCAGGCAGAAATGGAAAAGACCACCGAATGCATCGGATGCGGACTCTGCAAAACCAGATGTCCCTATGAGCTGGACATTCCGGCACTGCTGAAAAAGAATTACCAGGACTACAAGCTGGTACTGGCAGGCGAGCGGACGGTATAACACCACCAATATACACAAAGGACTTACGGCAGCAAAACCTGTAAACTGCAGTAAGTCCTTGTTTTTATTCCTTTGTCCGCCGGAGCCAGTCGGCAAAGCGGGGATCTTCCTGCATCTCCCGCCAGATTCCGTCGCATTCCGGCCAGCACCATACCGGCCAGAAATCCGGCAGCTTTTCCGCCTGTTTTCCGATCCCCTTGTGATAGGTAATTTCCGTGTCCGCATCGGCAAACAGTCTGGCACCGTACCGGTATTCCGGAGTCCGCGCATCGTATGCCCGGGCATGTTCCAGAGCTTTGTCCAGGGACGCAAAGGCACCGTCCCGATCCCCCACCCGCCACTGGTGTTCGGACATGTAGAGATACAGTTCCATCAGATCAAAATGAAACACGCCGAACCTGCCGTCTTCAAACAGCATGTGGATCAGGTCGATCACACCCTGGATTTTATGGATCGGAAAATCATCCCGGAAGTGGTGTTCACAGCACATCAGCGCCTGCATGACCTGTTCCTTCAGTATCCCGGTCAGCCGGATCAGAACTTTTGCTAGATATCCAGCCCGTTCTTTTCCGTCCGCAGCATCTGCCAGCATGATTTCCCGTTCGGTGTACAACGGCGGCATGGTCTGTGCCAGTGCAGTCGCTTTCCCGTATTCGCCCATGTTCCGGTACAGCCGGATCAGCATGACCTTGGCATCCCGTCCCGCCGGGTCATCCACCTGTTCGGCAATCAGGTTCTCAAAAATTTTGATGGCTTCCGGCCAGTAGGTGTTTTCCTTATGGTAGGAAATGTTGTGGATCAGATACCCTTCCGCATCATACAGCATATCCTCCCCCTGCCTGATCCATCCGGCTTCCGAGAGAATCTCACCCAGCCGGTACAGAATCCGCCGGTTTCCGGGAAATTCCGCCGCCCCTTCCCGCAGAAGCCGGATGCATTCCTCCACCGTTTCATCTGTCCCAAGATTGGCTCTGTCCAGTTCCCTGACCTGTTCCAGCAGTGCATCAATCTTCGCTTCCCGTTTGTTCTCGTATCCGAAAAGCTGATCTATGGTGATCCCGAAAAAGTTTGCGATGGCCGGGATCAGCTCCATATCCGGATAACTCCCCTGGGCTTCCCATCTGGATACTGCCTGGGAAGTCACATCCAGCGCCCGTGCCAGCTGTTCCTGGGTTTTCCCCTGGGCCTGCCGCAGCGAACGTATGGTACCGCCGAGATTCAGTTTCATAAAAAATTCCTCCGTATATCAGGATTTCACCGGTGTGACACCAGTATACCAGATACACGGAGGATTTTCAATTCTCAATTGGTTGTTTCAGATCCAAGGCTCCGTTGGGTCAGAACTGTACGGTCACGCCTTCTCTGGAAGACTTGAATGCCGCTTCAATCACCTTCATGCACCGCAGTACCTGACAGGGCTTTACGATCAGCTCTTCCGTACCTGCCAGCACACCGCCCAGATTCTGGTACAGGGAATGCCAGCCGCCGCCGGGTATCTTGTCGGTGTCGAATTCTTCAAATGCATCGATGAAGTGCCGGCGGTGTTCTCTCTTGACGACCTTGTAATCTTCAAAGGCGTCTGCCTGGTGCTGGGCCAGATGATCTTCCTTGATCCGGCGTACATGTACCATGGGAGAACCGATTTCCTGCATGGTCATGGCACCCTTGTCCCCGAACACATTCCATCTGGCTTCGGGAATGGGAGAGTAGGTCACCACCTCTACCTGTGCCACAAGACCGCTCTGGAAGGTGATGATCACCTTGGCGTAGTCATCCACTTCTTCGCTCCACAGGGAGAACACGTTTGCGGATACGGTCTTAATAGGTTCGTCGATCATGAACAGCACCTGGTCCAGCATATGTACGCCCCAGTCCAGCAGCATGCCGCCGCCGTGGTCGTTCATAGCCCGCCAGCCGTACATATCGCCGTTGCCGTTGGCGGAGTGGATCCGGGATTCGATCATATAAGGCTTGCCGATGACACCGTCTTCAATGGCCTGCTTGATCTTCAGAAAGTCCGGGTCCCATCTGCGGTTCTGATGTACCGTGAACAGCTTTCCGGTTTTTTCGGATGTTTCGATCATCTTTTCCAGCTCTGCGGTATTTCTGGCGGCAGGTTTTTCCACCATTACGTTGAACCCGGCTTCCATGGCACGGCACGCCATTTCGCAGTGGTAGTTGTTGGCAGTCCCCACCACGATCAGATCATACCCGCCGGCAGCCAGAAAATCTTCCAGATTGTCGTATGCAATCAGTCCCTTTTCCTCTGCGTTTGCCCGTCTGGCAGGGTCAATGTCAAAAGCCGCCACGGCTTCAAAGGGAACGTCTTCTCTGCGGATCGTTCCCAGATGGTGGCCGGAGATCATCCCGCCGAACCCGATAAAACCAACTTTGTATGCCATACTGTATTCCTCCGTTATTTCTTTGTTTCTGAACTGATTTATTTTCTGGGCCCCACATCGGATGTGTCGATCTTTTTGAAGCCCATAGCATATGCGGGAGAATCCTCCGCCAGTGTGAAGTCACCGTTCATGGGATCTGCAAACTTCGGGTCTGCAATCACGCTGTCCGCATCAAAGCCCTGTGCCTGTCCTTCGGCAAGCGGTACATCCTTCCGGAACTGGTACTTGCCTTCCACATCCCAAAGCAGGTTGTTTCGGGCCACAAAGGTCTTGTTCTGCACGTGACCGTCCTGCAGACCGTACAGGGGCGCACCCTTGGTGTAGAAAATGTTGTTTTCCACAAGCAGAGACATATGCTCTTCCGGACGGGAGATCCGCAGAACCGCTTCGTCTCCCAACGCCAGAATGTTGTTCCGGACGGTGTTCATGGAACCGTAGTGCTGATGGAAAGCGTTTTCGCTGGTGTTGTAGCAGATGTTGTCCTCCAGGATCATGAAGGAAGAGCCTTCGTCGGTGTACAGTGCCCATCCGCCGTAGTTCTTGGAGTATACATCGTGGATCACGTTGCCGGAAACCACAGTACCGGGCTGCAGACCCAGCAGGTACACACCGCCCATATCGGACAGCATGCCCATGCCCAGATGGTGGATGTGATTCTTGGTAATCCGGTTGTCGTGGGCGTTGTTGGGGGAATATCCCCATACCCAGCCGCAGGATACGCCGGTGTAATACAGATTGCCGATATCACAGTGGGTGA
>JAFQGY010000094.1 GCA_017415325.1 Clostridia bacterium | reverse complement strand
GCCTGGATGAGAGGGGAGGGTGGGAGGTCTCGGAGGGTAGGGAGGGGAGACGGAGCGGCATTTGAGCACCGACCTCTCCCCTCCCTATCCTCTGAGTCCCGTCCGGAAGGACACCCCCTCTATGGTCATAGAAAAAATAACCCGCTGTAAGCCAGTACGAAAACCATCTCCCCTTCTATGGTCATAGAAAACACAAACCCGCTGTAAGCAGAAGCAAAAGAAAATCCCCCTCAAACGTCTTCGAGAAAACCACCCCACTGTCAGGTGAAAGAAAACCCAAATCGAAAATTTCCAGAGTTCACGGAACCTCCGTATTGCCAGCCAGTACCGGCATCATCCCTTTCGCAAAGGTCTCACCATCCTGCAGTTCCGAAAACCACAGTCTGTCCGAAGAAGATTCCCCGTCAAACACCAGTCCGGTTTCCGTTACGGTAAAGACATACTGCTCCCCGGAGTCCTTTTCCGTCAGGGTCAGCCGGTCTTTCGTTTTTTCAAAGGTACCGATGCCGATATGACTGCTGATGGGGGAGAAGAAAAACTGGTATGTCCCGTCGGCATACAGGGTCACGGAGGGGTTCATGAACATGGTCACAGAGCCGTCCGTGTTGGAAAACTGCTTCTGTTCCCGGGTCAGCACATACATCTCCGTGACGGCCGGGGGAACATAGGTGGGATCATAGGAGGACACATGCCGTGCGTGGAAGGTTTTCACCGAAGCCAGCTGTTCTCTGGGAATCCCAACGGTCATCAGCCAGCCTTCCGCCATATAGGAATCCTCCGGCAGGGAATCCCCCAGCGCCGGATCCGCCAGCCGTACCCCCAGTTCCAGATGCCCATTCTCTCCCCAGGCACATTCCAGTTCATGCCGCACAGCCGTGTTCTCCGCTGGACAATAGAGCAGAAACAGGGTGTTTTCCTCGAAATACTGCGCATCATACACCGTCAGGATCTCTTCCAGACTGCTCTCCTCCGGGTACAGGAGGCCGGTGAAAAGGGGCTGTACCTCTTCCAGAAATGCCGACAGCTCCTTTTCAGAATCCACCCGTACGGCCGGATACATGGTGCCGCCTGTGCCGATGACATCCCCTTCGGACAGGTCCTTCATCCGTTCTTCCAGTGCCGCAGAATACCCCACGGCGCATCTCTGCCAGCCGAAGGAACAGTCTGCAATAACCGGATCATTTTTGTGCTCTTCAATAAAGCCTTCCACATCATCCCGTCGGATGTCGATGCGGGATTCATATCCGTTGGCCGCTTCCAGATAGATGTACCACGGATCCTCATCCGGGTTTGGGCCGCCGATCCGGAGAGAAAACCGTTCATCAATGGGATAGTGCCGGATGTACAGCCCGGAGCCGGTTTCCACATATGCGAAGTCCCTGAAATCTTCCCAGTCCAGCTCATCCCCTTTTTCCGAAAGTTCTATCACCTTATCCAGCGTCAGCGACTGCCGGAACCGGTGCAGAATGGCCACGGCTTCCTCATAATCCTTCCAATTTGCCCGGTAATAGCGTACTGTGTCCTGAAACTGCACCGATGCATAGGCATACAGCCCCCGCCGGTCATATACCGTAATCCGGTAGTCATCCGAAATGGAAAACTGCACCGAGCCGGGGGAATACAGCTTCCCGTCGGGTTCCCGGCATTCCTTCCAGTTCCGGTTTTCCAGGTACACCGCCAGATCCCGGCCTGCTGTACCGCCGATGCCGATGCCGGAATGTTCCGTGTCTTCCATGGTATATAAGTGAAACGCAAACAACTCCGTCTGCTGCCCTGCCTGACTGACGGCCATTTTATAGTTGAGAAACGACAGATCCTGCTCCTCTCCCGGGGGATTGGTCAGGAAACACAGCGCCACGGACACACAGACAAGCAGTGCCGCCGCCACAATCCACACCGCCGGCTTCCGGTAGTGCAGCACCTTTTTCACCCGGGTCTTCACGCTGACTTCCCCGAAGGCCACCGGACAGGCCGCAATGGAACGTCTGCCGATCCTTTGGCTGCCGATGCTGCAGGTCAGAAGGGCTTCGGAGTAGT
>JAFQGY010000093.1 GCA_017415325.1 Clostridia bacterium | reverse complement strand
TTCTGAAACGCGTACGCGACTATGCCCAGGTCCGCGGTGACGGTACGATTACGCTGGAGTGTGCGCAGAATGCGCTCAGCATGCTGGAAATTGACGAACTGGGGCTGGACAATACGGACCGGCGCATGATGGAAACCATTATCCGGTATTATGACGGTGGGCCGGTTGGTCTGGAAACACTTGCAGCTACCATCGGCGAAGAAGCAGTTACGCTGGAGGATGTTTATGAACCGTATCTGCTGCAGATCGGCTTTATCAGCAGGACACCCAGAGGACGCATGGTTACCAGACAGGGGTATGCCCATCTTGGAATTCCGTACAGACCAAAAGTTGTGCCGGAAGATGTACAGCAGCTTTCCATGGACGAATAAATATGCTGTTTGGGTAAAGCTTTAACGGCTTTACTGTATACTATGTAAAAAAGGGGAGTCGTGCACTTCCCTTTTTCAATGATTCCTTATACTCTGTTCTCCTGCAGACTGTTTTGTACTGCAGAACGTACCCGGAGAATATGATTGGGACTGACCGACAGTTTGGTGATTCCCTCCTGCAGGAAAAAGGGGATCATGGTTTCATCTCCTGCCAGTTCTCCGCATATGCTGACCGGGATCTTTGCTTTGGAAGCAGCTTCGGCCGTCATGTGTATCAGTTTTTTGACACTGTCAGACACTGTTTCTGTCAGGTAGGCAACAGCGGAATTCTCTCTGTCGGCAGCCATGGTATATTGGGTCAGATCATTTGTGCCGATGCTGAAGAAGGCTGCTTTTTCCGCCAGAAGACCGGCCTGTAAAGCTGCGGAGGGCGTTTCGATCATAATTCCGACAGGCATGTTTTCGTCAAACAGGACCCCTTCTTCCCGGAGAGAGCATCGGACTTCTCCGGCAATCTGCAAAACAGTATCCAGTTCTGAGGGAAGGGATATCATGGGAATCATAGCACTGATTTTCCCCAAGGCAGAGGCACGATAAAGGGCACGCAACTGTGTTATCAGCAGTTCAGGGTAACGCAGGCAGATCCGTATGGCTCGGAATCCCAGTGCGGGATTGGTTTCTCCATGGGCAATGGGAAGCCAGGGAATTTTTTTATCCGCACCGGCATCCAATGTACGGATCACTGCTTCTTTTCCATCCATTTTTTCCAGAATCTGTCTGTAAACAGAATATTGTTCCTCCTCTGTAGGGCATCTGTCGTATTGCATGAACAGAAATTCACTACGGAACAGACCGATTCCTTCTGCATCGTTTTCCAGCGAGACAGAAATATCGTCCATACTGCCTGCATTGGCACAGATCCGTATGGGCGTTCCGTCCTGCCGTTTGCATCTTTGACCACGTACATTTTCCCATTTGTCTCTGTTTATTTCTTCTTCTGCCCGGTTTTGCGCATGACTTTTCAGGATTTCTGCGTCTGGTGATACATACAGAATACCGTTTTTGCCATCCAGAACGGCATCTTTCCCATGGATATGCTCCGGCAGATTCCCGGCAGCTGCTATAGCCGGAATGCCAAGAGTACGTGCCAGAATGGCTGTATGTGAATTCACGGATCCTTGCTCAGTAATAAACCCAAGAACCATTTTCAGATCCAGTTCCATGGTCTGTGCAGGACTCAGATCATGAATAGCCAGAATACATGGCTCGGTCAGTTGAATTTGCACCATCTGTTTCCCCTGCAGAATTTCTGTCAGTCTTTCAGAGAGACTTCGGATATCGGCTTCACGGGCCTGCATATAGGCATTATCCATAACAGCAAAGCTTTCCGCCAGTGTATTTCCCGCTTCAGTGACAGCTTGTTCCGCCGATTTACCGGCAGCAATACAGGCTTCCACAATTTCTGTGAATCCTTCATCTGCCAGCATCATCTGATGGATTGTGAAAATATCCGCTTCTTTTTCACCCAGTGTTTCTTTTGTTTTTGTGTACAGATTTTCCAGTTCTTCCTGCAGTATCCGGCAGCTGTTCCGGAACCGCTCCGCTTCAGCATCGGGATCCACTGCACGCTTTATACTGGTGCCCTCCTCTTTTCCCGGTCTGACAAAAATGATTTTTCCATGTACCATGCCTCTGCTGACACCCAGTCCGCGGATCTGTTCCATCGGTGTTCCTCCTTTTTTATAATCCTGCTTCCCGAAGCATATTCTGCATGTCAAGGATGGCGGCATCTTCATCTTCTCCTTCGGCTTCAATGTGGATGGTATCCCCTTTGCAGGCCCCCAGCCCCATGACAGCAAACAGTTTCTTTGCATCTGCCGATTTGTCTGTAACCGGAAGGATCAGGCGGATCACAGAGGTATAGTTTTTGGCAGCAGCTGCAATTTTCCCGGCAGGTCTGGCATGAATTCCGTTTTCGTCGGTAATGGTATATACAATTCGTTTCATAAAAACTCCTTTGCGCAGATTTACTACATGATATTGTTGTGTTTTTCTTTCAAAATCATTCATGTAAATGTCTGATTGCGTGGAATTTCCTCCGGCACAAAAACAATTTTTCTATTTTCTGCGGAATTTTTCCATTTGACTATTGCACTTTCCGGTGAATTATGATATAATAACTATAATTTCTCATACTCATATGATATGAAAAGCTATGATGAAGCAGCCTGAGAGATCATAACCTGTTTACAGAGAACGGCAGCCGTGGGTTGAAAGCTGGCGTACGGGGATCTTTGCGGCATTTCACTTCGGAGCTGGGTGTTTTTATGCCCCGGACGGTCCGTTATCCCTTCTGAGAGCCGGTTTTCAATCGGAATTTGGGTGGTACCGCGGAGCTGCTGCAGCCTCGTCCCTGTCTTATGGGATGGGGATTTTTTATTATTTCATCTGGAAAACGGACGGATCAGACATATGCGTTTTTTGATTATCCGACATGGGGATCCGTATTATCCCACGGATTCTCTTACTGAGAAGGGACAGCGGGAGGCGGAACTGCTTTCCAACAAGCTGATTCACGAAAATATCACGAAAATTTATGTTTCTCCTCTGGGACGTGCCAAGTTGACCGCCAAGCCTACTCTGGACAAACTGGGAATGGAAGCCACGGAACTTCCCTGGCTCAGAGAGTTTGCCAAAGGGCTTGTTACGCCCTATCCCACCACATGGGGAACCAATACCTGCCCCTGGAACATGCCCCCGGAACTCTGGACAAAAATTCCCGGTGTATTTGATCCTGTGGCATGGCGTAACGCAAAGCTGTATCAGGAATCGGAAATTCCCCAATACTATGATATGGTATGCGAAGGGTTTGACAAGCTGACAGAAGAATGGGGATTCCGGCGGAATGAAAACGGATTCTATGATGTTCTTCCCGGTCACGAAAACAAGACGGATACTGTCTGCCTGTTCTGCCATCTGGGATTGGGCAATGCGCTTCTGGCACATATACTGCAGGCTTCTCTGCCGCTGATCTGGCACAGTCTGTTCCTGCCTACCTCTTCTGTAACCACCATCTTTATGGAACACCACACGGATGAACATTCTGCAAATGCCAGAGTGGTTTCCGTAGGGGATACATCCCATCTGTTCGCAGGGGGAGAACCGGTTTCAGCAAGCGGCCTGTTTGCGAAGGAAATCCGGTAATCAAGCTGAAAAATATATAAAATTTATATAAGGAAGAAAGCAATGAAAGAAACACTTCTCAAAATCAAAACAGAAGCCATTGCTGCTCTGGCACAGGACGGAGCGGACATTGAGGCACTGCGGATCAAGTACCTCGGCAAAAAGGGTGAGCTGACTGCCGTTCTCCGCGGAATGGGCAAGCTCTCTGCAGAAGAAAGACCTGTGATCGGTCAGCTGGCCAACGACATCCGGGCTGAAATCGAAGCCGAAATCGAAAAGCAGTCTGTGGCTATGAAGTCTGCTGCTCTGGATGCCAAGCTGAAAGCGGAAAAGCTGGACGTAACCATTCCCGGTGAAAAGATTCACGTGGGCAAACCCCATCCGCTGGCCATGGTGCAGAGACAGCTGGAAGAAATCTTCCTGGGCATGGGTTATTCCATCGCAGAAGGCCCGGAAGTGGAATATGACTACTACAACTTCCAGGCATTGAACATTCCCCCGGATCATCCGGCAAGAGACACACAGGATACCTTCTATATCACCGAAAACATTCTTCTCCGTTCCCAGACCTCTCCCGTACAGGCCAGAGTCATGGAACAGCAGAAGCCCCCGATCAAGATTATCTCTCCCGGTCGTGTATATCGTTCCGATGCCGTGGACGCTACCCACTCTCCCCTGTTCCACCAGTGTGAAGGTCTGGTTGTAGACAAGGGTATCACCATGGGTGACCTGAAGGGTACTCTGGAAATGTTCGCACAGACTATGTTCGGTGCTGATACCAGAATCCGGTTCCGTCCCCACCACTTCCCCTTCACCGAACCTTCTGCGGAAGTAGACGTTTCCTGCTTTGCCTGCGGCGGTAAGGGCTGCCGTCTGTGTAAGGGTGAAGGCTGGATCGAAATCCTGGGTGCCGGGATGGTGCATCCCAATGTGCTGCGTATGTGCGGAATTGATCCAGAAGTGTATTCCGGTTTCGCATTCGGTCTGGGGATCGAACGTATCGTCATGCTGAAATACCATATCGACGATATGCGGCATCTGTACGAAAACGACATCCGGTTCCTGCAGCAGTTCTGATATAAGATATATAAAATAAAAACAGGAGGCAGTGCGTATGTTTGTCATCGGTATTGCAGGCGGTACCTGCGGCGGGAAATCCACACTGGCAGGCAAGCTGAAAGAACATTACGGCGACCGGTGTATCTGTATCCACATGGATTCCTACTACATCCATCCCTCCCACACCACCATAGCACCCATTACCGGACGGGAATATGTGGAGCACAATCACCCGGATGCCATGAAACTGACGGAACTGTATGCAGATTTTGACAAGGCTCTGGCAGATCCGGAAGCAGAAATCTGTGTCATCGAAGGATTGTTTGCGCTGCATCTGCCCTATATCCGGGAAAAGCTGGATCTGAAGATTTTTGTGGATCTGGCCAGCGATGAGCGGCTCGTACGGCGGATCAAACGGTTTATGTCCTTTGGTCAGACCATGGACGAAGTGACCGACCGGTATATCGACACGGTGCGCTTCCGGCATGATGAACTGGTGGAGCCTACCCGGTGGCACGCCGATATGGTAGTCAACGGGAATGCGGGACAGACTTCGGTAGACATACTCACTGCATATATTGATACCCGGCTGGGTACAGAAAATTAACGAGAGAAAGGTACTTGTATTATGCAGCTTTCTATGAAATGGCTGGCAGATTATACGGATGTCAGCGATATCAGCATAAAAGATTATTGTGATAAAATAACCATGACCGGCTCCAAGGTGGAAACCTTTGAAGTGCTGGCGGAAGACATTACCAAGGTTGTTGTCGGGAAAATCCTGTCTGTGGTTCCCCACTCCAACTCTGACCACCTGGTGATCTGTCAGGTAGATATCGGTGCCGGTGAACCTGTGCAGATCGTAACCGGTGCAAGCAATGTATTCGCCGGTGCTGTTGTTCCTGTAGCAACCGATGGTTCTACCCTGCCCGGCGGCGTAAAGATCAAGAAGGGGAAGCTGAGAGGCGAGGTTTCCTGCGGGATGCTGTGCTCCATCGGAGAACTGGGTCTGACTACCCACGATATGCCCGGTGCCATCGAAGACGGGATCCTGATCCTGAACGATGTTGGAATGGCAGATGCCCCCATCGGTAAGGATATCCGTGAAGTGCTGGAACTGTCTGACACCGCTGTGGAATTTGAAATCACCTCCAACCGTCCGGACTGTCTGTCTGTCATCGGTCTGGCCAGAGAAACCGCTGTATCCTTCGGCAAGGAACTGAAGCTGACTGCCCCTGCAAAGCCTGCTGTGCTGAACGATGGTGAAACCATTGATAAGTATCTGTCTGTGGACGTACTGAATGCCGAACTGTGCACCCGGTACTCCGCACGTGTTGTCAAAAACGTAAAGATTGCTCCCTCTCCTCTGTGGCTGCGGATGCGGCTGCGGGCTTCCGGTGTTCGTCCCATCAACAACATCGTGGACATCACCAACTATGTCATGCTGGAATACGGTCAGCCCATGCATGCATTTGACTACAAGTGCCTGGACGGTTCACACATCATCGTGCGGAATGCCGCGCAGGGAGAAAAGTTTATTTCTCTGGACAACGAAGAACACACACTGGATGCCGCTTCTCTGGTAATTGCCGACGAAAAGAAAGCAGTGGCTCTGGCCGGTGTCATGGGTGGTCTGAACAGTGAAATTACTGATGACACGGTTACCGTTGTCTTCGAATCCGCTATGTTCCATCCGGGCAATGTGCGTGTTACTGCCAAAAATCAGGGTATGCGTACAGAATCTTCTTCCCGTTTTGAAAAGGGTCTGGACTGCGAAAACACCATGCCTGCGCTGGATCGTGCCTGCGAGCTGGTGGCTCTGCTGGGTGCCGGGGAAATCGTGGACGGTACCATCGATGTATACCCCGCAAAGAAGGTTCCCTTCACCATGCCTCTGGAAGCAGAAAAGATCAATGAATTCCTGGGTGTTGACCTGACCAGAGAATATATGGCTGACATCTTCCGGGCACTGGATTTCGGTGTTTCTGAAGACAACATGACTCTGACCGTTCCCACCTACCGTGACGATGTGCGCTGCATGAACGACCTGGCGGAAGAAGTACTGCGGATTTACGGGTACGATAAGATCACCTCTACCCTGTCCTCCAAGGCTACGCCCACCAATGGTGCAAGAACCGAACGGCAGAGCTTTGATATGAATCTGCACGACATGCTCTGCGGTATGGGTCTGGACGAAATCGAAACCTTCTCCTTCATCAGCCCCTCTTGGTACTCCAGGATCCGTCTGGCTGAGGATGATGCACGCAGAACCTCTGTGGTGATTTCCAACCCTCTGGGTGAAGACACATCTGTTATGCGTACCACCATTCTGCCTTCCATCCTGAAGGTTCTGGCGGACAATGCAGCTGTGAAGAACAAGGAAGTTGCTCTCTTTGAAATGGGGAAAGTATATCTGCCTGCCGCCGATGCAGAACTGCCGGAAGAACCCGGTCATCTGTCCATCGGTTTCTATGCCGGAGACGACAAGAAGGGCGAAGGCTTCTACCGTATGAAGGGGATACTGGAAGCGATTCTGTATATTGCCGGGATCGAAGAAGCTGACTTTACCGCCTGCACCGATGCACTGACCTTCCATCCCGGCCGCTGTGCAGTGCTGTCCAAGGGAGACACCAAGCTGGCTGTGTTCGGACAGATCCATCCGGAAGTGGCTGAAAACTACAACTTCAATGTACCGGTTTATGTATGTGAACTGGATATGGAAGCACTGTATGCCGCCCGCCGCCTGATGATGGACTACAAGCCCCTGCCCAAGCATCCTGCACTGGAAAGAGACTTCTCCTTTGTTTGCAGCGAAGAAACCCCTGCCGGTATCATTTCCAAGGAAATCAAGGAAATCGGCGGTAAGGTAGTGGAATCTGCGGAACTGTTCGATATCTACAGAGGTCCTCAGATCGGGGAAAACAAGAAGAGTGTATCCTATGCGGTTCAGCTGCGGGCTGACGATCATACCATGACCGACGAAGAAGCCGACGCCACTGTGAAGAAGATTCTGGCAGGTCTGGCAGACAAGCATGGTATTACACTGAGACAGTAAACGTATACAAACAGGTTTCCGGGAGAGGTTTCGGCTTTTCCCGGATTCCCTTTTGGAAATACTGTCCGCACATCCATGTGATATGAGGAGGAACGAAATATGCTTACATATCCTATGACAATTGCCGGGCTGGAACGGGCCCTGCCGATTTGTCCTCTGCATGACACTCTGGCAATTGGTGCCTTTGTGATATTCGGAGATCCGGAACTGACCACTGCATCTGCGGATGCTCTGCTGAAAATTGCACCGGAATATGATTATATCATCACTGCCGAAGCAAAAGGAATTCCGCTGGCGCACGAGATGGCTCGTCTTGCAGGAAACCAGAAGTATTTTATCGCACGGAAAAAGGCAAAGGCCTATATGACCGGCGTATTTGAAGTAACTGTGCAGTCCATTACCACAGCCGGTGAACAGAAGCTGTTTCTGGACAAGGCGGACGCCGACCTGATGAAGGGAAAGAAAATCCTGATCGTAGATGATGTGATCTCCACCGGGGAAAGTCTTCGGGCCGTGGAGGAACTGGTGAAGGCTGCCGGCGGTATTATCTGCGGTAAGATGGCTATTCTGGCGGAAGGAGACGCACAGATCCGGGATGATATTCTGTATCTGGAAAAGCTGCCTCTGTTCCATCCGGACGGAACCATTCTGGAAGGTACGCTGCACTGATCCCTTTGTTTGTTGTCCCCAATAGGAGAGTTTTATGAATATTATTATCATTGGTGCCGGCAAGACAGGTGAGGAGCTGATCGCTTCCCTGCTGGCGGAAGACCATGACATCGCTGTGATCGATCCGCTGTATTCCGTAATTGAGAATATCCAGGAAAGTTTTGATGTACTGGGAATCTGCGGCAGCGGGGTAGTTACGGAAACACTGGGAGAAGCCGGTGCTGCGGATGCGGATCTTGTGATAGCCTGTACGCCGCAGGATGAAATCAATGTTCTGTCCTGCGTTATCGCCAAACGGCTCGGTGCCAAAAGCTGTATTGCCCGTGTACGGAATCCGGAGCTCAATGCCCAGACCCACTTTATGCGGCGGGAACTGGGGATTGATACCATGATGAACCCGGATTACTATGCCGCCCACGCCATCTCCCGTATCCTGCGGATTCCCAGTGCTTCCAAGGTGGATTCCTTTGCGGGAGGCAGACTGGATATGGTACAGCTGAAGGTGGCGCCGGAATGTTCTCTGGTAGGCAGAGCACTGTTTCAGCTGCCGAGTGTATGCAAAACCCGTGTGCTGGTTTCTGCAGTAAAACGGTCCGGTGAATCCGATGCCATTGTACCCTCTGCCGGGTATGTGATTCAGGCAGGAGATATTCTGGGGCTTACGGCTACCCATGCAGACATTCACCGTTTTTTACGGGAAATCGGCGCCCTGTCGGAACCAATCCGGGATGTTCTTCTGGTAGGCGGCAGCCGGATTGCATATTATCTGGCAAAAACACTGCTGGAAGGCGGAATGCATGTGAAAATTATCGAATCGAATCAGAATCGCTGTGTGGAGCTGTCACGGGAACTGCCAAAAGCGCGGATCATCTGCGGAGACGGTACCGATCATGAGCTGCTGATCGAAGAAGGCGTCCGGAATATGGATGCCTGTATTGCATTGACCGGTATGGACGAAGGAAACATAATCCTTTCCCTGTATGCTTCCAGCGAGGGCGTTGGCAAGGTGATTCCGAAAATCAATAAAAAAGCACTGATCACCATGTCCTCCCATGTGGGACTGGATTCCGCCATATCTCCGGAACTGCTGACAGCAGATATGATCGTATCGTATGTACGTGCAATGGGGCAGTCCGGCGGTGATTCTGCGATCCGTACGCTGTACAAGCTGCTGGACGGACAGATCGAAGCCATGGAATTTGTTGTGCAGGAAGAAAGCGCATCGGTCATCGGAATTCCGCTGTCCCAGATGAAACTGAAGAAGAATCTGCTGGTTGCGGGGATTGTGCGGGGATCCCAGGTGATTTATCCCGGTGCCAATGACCAGTTCCATGCGGGGGATATCGTGATTGTTGTGGCATCCAATCTGCATCTTTCTTCTCTCAGTGAAATTCTGGCGGAATGAGAGCGGAGGAAAATCTATCCTATGAACATTCCATATATTCTTTATTTATGCAGCAGGGTAATCGTGATTCTGGCACTGCTTCTTCTGCTGCCTCTGGCGGTATCCCTGTATTACCGTGACGGCTGTCTTCTGGCTTTTCTGCTGCCGATTTTCCTGATGCTGGGGATTGGACCGCTGTTTGGCCGGAAAAAACCAGCCAGGGGTACCCTGTTTGCCAGAGAAGGATTTGCGGTGGTGACTCTGATCTGGATAATGATTTCCGTTTTGGGAGCAATCCCCTTTCTGATCAGCGGAACCATCGATTCCTTTACCGATGCTGTTTTTGAAGCGGTTTCCGGTTTTACCACCACAGGAGCATCCATTCTGCCCGCTGTGGAAGGACTGCCGCCCAGTATCCTCTTTTGGCGTCAGTTCATGAACTGGATCGGCGGGATGGGGGTTCTGGCGCTGGTACTGGCTCTGGCTCCCTTTGAAAAGGATCATACACGAGGACAGGATGGCACCAGAGGTTCTGATGTGTATATCATCCGTGCGGAAAGCCCCGGGCCGATATTCGGGAAACTGGTGGCAAAACTGCGGTTCAATGTGCAGATTCTGTATATTATTTATACCTGCATAACACTTCTGGAAATCATTTTTCTGCTGATCGGAGGTATGGATCTCTTTGACTCTATTTGCCATTCTTTCGCGTCAGCCGGTACAGGCGGTTTTTCCGTCAGGAATACCAGCATCGGGTATTACGACAGTGCATATCTGGAGACAGTAATCGGTATTTTTATCTTATTGTTTGGTGTGAATTTCAATATTTATTATTTTCTGCTGACAAAAAATATCCTTGGAATCCTGAAAAGCGAGGAACTGCGATGGTATCTGATCATTGTTGCCTCCTCCGTTCTCCTGATCGCCTGCAATCTGCTGTCCGTGTATGAATCCTTCGGCAAAAGTCTTCGCTATGCCTTCTTCCAGGTAGCGTCTATCATTACCACAACCGGATTTTCATCGGTCGATTTCAATACATGGCCGACATTCTCCAAGGGAATCCTGGTCATACTTATGTTTATCGGTGCCTGTGCATCTTCTACCGGCGGCGGTCTGAAGGTATCCCGCTGTATCATTCTCGTAAAAACGGCTATCAATGAAATACGGTATTATCTCAATCCCCGTGAAGTCCGTTCGATACGCTGCGATGGTGTCTATGTGGAGAAATCTGTTGTATCCAATGTTTCTGCTTATTTTGTAGTATATATGATCATTTTTACGATTTCTACATTTCTGCTCACACTGGATGGCGGACATTCTCTGGAAACATGCTTTACAGCAACGGCCGCCTGTCTGAACAACATCGGTCCCGGGCTGGATGGTGTGGGGCCAATGAGCAACTTCTGTAGTTTCAATGATTTTTCCACCTGGCTGCTGTCATGCAATATGCTGCTGGGCCGTCTGGAACTGTTCCCCATGCTGGTTTTCTTCAGCCCCACTGCATGGCGCAAATAAACAATATTCGGTATCATTTCTGCGGAGATGGTACCGTTTTTGTATTCACAAAGTTTTCATATCGGATTTACAGACTTCAGTTGTAATTCCGGCGGATTGCGGGTATACTGATGGTATAGATGATGGAAGGTATTTTTATGAAAAGATTCATTTGGATCCTGTTTACAGTCTGTCTTCTGCTCAGCGGATGCGGAAATGCGGAGGAGACAGACACACTGGAAGAGACAATGGCAGTTTCTGCTGTTCCGGCAGAAGAGGAAAAAGAACCGCTTGTATATGTTTCCCTGGGGGACTCCATCGCTCGGGGATACGGCTTGAGTGATCTGACGGAAGAACGTTTTTCAACCATTGCGGCACAGTACTGGAAAGATGCGAACACAGAAGTTTATAATTATGGTGTAGACGGCCAGACCTCTTCGGAACTTCTGGCTATGCTCCAGGACGGATATGCGGACAAGCTGGCAGAAGCAGATGTGGTCTCTGTCAGTATCGGGGCAAACAATATTCTGCAGCATGCCTGGCAGTTTCTGTACGATTATTATGTATATCTCTATTCGGAACCACCGCAGTTTACCGATGAGGAAATTGCCGTACGATTCCGGGAGTTTACGGCGGGCGCTGATGAAGGCTGTGTGATTCTGGAGCAGGACATGCCTGTACTTCTGGAAACAATCCGGGAAATCAACCCGGACTGTCAGATCTTGTTTCTGACGCTGTACAATCCCTATGAAGCGGTCAATACTGAAATGCACATCAGTGGGCTGCCGGTACAGCTTGCGGCACTTTCGGACACCTATGTGACAAAGATCAATGCCTGTATCCGGGAATGGACTGCTATGGATGACAAAACGGCGATAGTGGATGTATATACAGCCTTTGCCGGACGGGGACGGGAGCTGCTGTATGCCTATTCTCCGGAAGGACAGGATCCTGCGGATATGGACATGAACCATATGGATCCCCACCCCAATGCCAAAGGGCATAAAGTGATCGGCGCAC
>JAFQGY010000092.1 GCA_017415325.1 Clostridia bacterium | reverse complement strand
CCACTGTATGGGATGCACCGGGAGCCAGTGTCCGGGCGTATTTCTTGCTTTTGGCGTCGGTGGTTTCATCGGAGGAAGCCGGCAGACCGTTCCAGGGTTCCAGACACAGGAAGGGAGAATGTTCAAAAGGCTCACTCATGGTCCACAGACCCAATGCCTGGAAACCGGTGAAATCAAAGCAGATGCCGTGTCCTGTCTTTCGGGAAACCAGCTTTACCCCGGCTGTATGGAGGTTCTGCACAATCAGGGTATCTCCGTCAAAGGTTTCATAGGACAGCTCCAGCTTTCCGTCTTTGATCTTATCCAGATGGGGCAGGTCGGGAGACATCAGACCATTGTCGGTACCGGTCACATAGGCGCCTTCCGCATTGTGGAAAATCAGGTCGTAATCGCTGAAGGCATCGCCCGGGAACATGGGACAGCGGAAGCCGGGGTGACCGCCGATACAGTAGGTCATGGGTTTGTCGTCCCGGTTGGTGGTGGTAAAGGAAACGGAAAAACCGCCCTCGGTCACCACATATTCCGCCGTCAGACGGAAATGGAAGGGGAACATTTTCAGCGTCTGTGCATCGTCTTCCAGAGCAAACATCACTCTTGCGGGCGTCTGCAGCACCGGTTCAAATTCCTTGTCGATGGCAAAGCCGTGCTTGGGCATGGGATATTCCACCCCGTCATGGGCCATTTTCAGATCCTTGGGCGTGCATACCACAGGGAACAGAATCGGCGCCCGTCTGTCCCAGAACTGGGGATCCCCGTTCCAGAGATATTCTACGCCTTTATACCGGAAGGACAGCATCTCCGCCCCGTATGTAGAAAGGCTTGCGGAGGTATCACGGGTCTGTATAGTAAACTGCATAAGTAACCTCACGTATAAAATAAGAAGTAAGAGATCAGAGATAAGAAGTATACGAAGTACGGTTCGTGCTGTCGCATATACTTCCTATTTCTTATATCTTACATTGTATCTCTTACTTCTTATCTCTTATTTCTTATCTGTATTAGAATTCCAGCTTGGCGGCGATGTAGGCTTCCACTTCATCGATGGGCATGCGAACCTGTTCCATGGTGTCACGGTCACGTACGGTTACGCAGCCGTCTTCTTCGGATTCAAAGTCGTAGCAGATACAGAAGGGAGTACCGATTTCGTCCTGGCGGCGGTATCTCTTGCCGATGGAGCCGGAATCGTCGAATTCCATGTTGAACTTGCTGGCCAGCTTGTCGAATACCTTTTCTTCAGCAGCATCAGACAGCTTCTTGGACAGAGGCAGAACGGCAGCCTTCACGGGAGCCAGAGCGGGATGCAGGTGCAGAACCACACGTACGTCGTTCTTTTCGGCGTCCACCACTTCTTCGTCGTATGCTTCTACCAGGAATGCCAGAGCCACACGGTCAGCACCCAGAGAAGGTTCCACTACGTAAGGAATATACTTTTCACCGGTTTCCTGATCGAAGAATTCCATGGATTCGCCGCTGGTGTTCTGGTGCTGGGTCAGGTCATAGTCGGTTCTGTCGGCGATGCCCCACAGTTCACCCCATCCGAACGGGAACAGGAATTCGATATCGGTAGTGCCCTTGGAGTAGAAGCACAGCTCTTCGGGAGAGTGGTCACGGAGTCTGAGGTCTTCTTCTCTCATGCCCAGGTTATACAGCCACTGTGCGCAGAAGCCTCTCCAGTACTGGAACCATTCCATATCGGTACCGGGCTTGCAGAAGAATTCCAGTTCCATCTGTTCAAATTCACGGGTACGGAATACGAAGTTGCCGGGGGTGATTTCGTTCCGGAAGGACTTACCGATCTGGCCGACGCCGAAGGGCATCTTCTTTCTGGTGGAACGGGCAACGTTCTTGAAGTTCACGAAAATACCCTGTGCGGTTTCGGGACGCAGGTATACAGTGTTGGAAGAATCTTCGGTAACACCGATGAAGGTCTTGAACATCAGGTTGAACTTCCGGATGTTGGTGAAGTCAGCGCTGCCGCAGTCGGGGCAAACGATGTGCTTTTCCTTGATGAAGTTGTACATTTCTTCATCGGACCAGCCTGCAGGGTTGATATCTTCCTTGTTTTCAAAAGCGTATTCTTCAATCAGCTTGTCTGCTCTGTGACGGCTCTTGCACACCTTGCAGTCCATCAGAGGGTCAGAAAAGCCGCCCAGGTGACCGGAAGCAACCCAGGTCTGGGGGTTCATGATGATGGCGGAATCCAGACCGACGTTATACTTGCATTCGGTGACAAACTTCTTCCACCATGCCTTTTTCACGTTGTTCTTGAATTCCACACCCAGAGGGCCGTAGTCCCAGGAATTGGACAGACCGCCGTAAATTTCGGAGCCGGCGTAGATAAAGCCTCTGTTCTTACACAGCGCAACGATCTTATCCATCGTCTTGTCTGCATTGTTCATTCTTGCCATGATGATTCTTTGTCCTTTCAGATGTATGTGATATTTGTTTATGCGGGATTATTCCGCCGTTTTGGCTTCCACGGGATACCGGTAGGGCAGGAAGTTTTTAATAGCGGTTTTGATGTTCGGATTGAAATAGGCGTCTACATTTTCCGTAGCGGTTACATAATTGCCCGGATAGGGAATCACTTCCTTGGTGAATCCGGCAGATGCATGAAGCAGATCATACACCTTGCGTATATCCTCCACGGTAAAGTTGGATTCCAGTACAGGTGTGGCCGGTTCGGTGGTGACAGCGCCGTTGGAATGCCATGTTTTGACGGCACTCTCCTTATCGGACAGAATCAGAAGGCCTTCCATGGCAGAACGGAATTCTGCTTCATCCATATTTGCCAGCTTCTCCATATAGGACTGTGCAACACTTACGGTATAATTTCCTTTGGCTTCGATGTCCGGGCTGGAACGTTCCTTCATGGTATTCATGATGTTGGCCGCATACAGCGTGAACTCTAGGGATCCGGCGGACAGGCGAAGAGAATTGGAATAATGATCCACAACTTCCGTACCGTCAGCATTCTTGCGGACACGGGTAGTTTCGGAACGGGTGGTATGGATGTTTCCTTCCTCGTAAATATCCTTGGGGTTGTTCACCCAGACAGTTCCCAGCAGAGAAAGGAATTCATCAAAGTTGTAGCCTTCCAGCAGGAAAGTATAGTCCACGGCAATTCCGGTCAGGGAAGTCACATATTCCCCTACCCGCTGGTAGCCGTAATAATTATATACATCCCCCAGCGTGTGATATCCGGTAGAGGTAAATACACGGGTTTCCGGAGAAATATATGTATAGGTCACCTGCCGTCTGTTCTTGTCCACCCGGATCAGCAGAACAGCGGTAGCCTGCTTTTCCCGGTACTCCTTGGACAGAATGCCTGCCGAATCCAGTGCCGTCTGGAAACTGCCGATCTGATTCCGAAGGCTTTCCACAGAGGGCTGGTAGTCTCCAAACAGCTCAGGACGATACCCGGAGCAGACCACCACGAAAGAAAAACTGTCCCCCAGAATCTCCTGCACCGCATCCGAACCTGCCGGCAATGTTTCTCCGGTACTGTCGGTTTCCGGTTTGTCCTGGGTCATGATACTTTCCAGTGCAGCTTCTTCATCGTCCAGAATATCGCTTACGGTTGCCGTTACAAACTGTGTGGCAAAGTATGCGATCACCCCGAACATAGCCGCTGCAATCAGCAATGTAATAAAAAAATTCTTGAATGCGGATAACATGGGTTCTCTCCCATCATCCGATTGTAAGCCCGCAAAAACACAGGATACAATACGGAGAATTATACTTTATTATTATACAGGAAGATTCGTGAAATTTCAATAGGCAGTGTGAAAATACTCTGTGTCCGGAATTTGTATAATTTTGGATTGTACGACAAAAAAGAGCGCATACCACGCCCTTTTCTCTGTATTATCCATCGTTGCGGATCACAAAACGACACCGTTCCGCCACATGCTTCTCCCGGAAATACCGGTTCTCCATGGGAATCCAGATGTTTTTGAACTTCTCCGCCATTTTTTCCCCGTTGCGGGCAGTGATCCGTTTCATCTGTTCATCCGGGGACACATGGAGAAACAGCGTCACACCGGCATACCGTCCGAAATAGGGGTGCATGGCATAGGAGCCTTCCACAATCCGCACCGGTGCTGCCGGAAGGATTCTTTCGGAGGTCACCTGCATCACGGAACAGTCGAACACACCATAGGAAAATGCTTCCCCGCTGACCAGTCCCGGACACACCTCTGTCAGGAACCGTTCGTAATCCACGTTGCCGCCAGCTTCTGCCAGACGTTCGGCAGTCCGCTTCACCGGAGGTAGGAAAAAATCGTCCATATGGATCACTTCCCCGCCGGTCAGTCCGGCCAGCAGATTTGCCAGTGTACTTTTTCCGCTGCCGGCCATTCCGTCAATGGCTACAACCGCTTTGCCGTTTTTCGTCAGCTGCCGGTACAGTGCCCCGATAGGAGCCAGATACGGCACAAACTCCTGCCGGATGATCCGGTATGCGGGATGATATGTCTCCCTGTAGATCTCGCTGTGACTGACCATGGGCATTCCCTGCTTGCGGTATGCCTGCAGATATGCTTCCAGCTCGTCCGTTCCGAAGGGCAGATACCCCTCAGCGCACCCGCGGCGGATATCTTCCAGTGCACGGGCAAAGGCATCGGCATTTCCCTGCACCATTTCCGCAGACCGGCAGAACAGGGCATTCACCGCTTCCAGAGGCAGTACATCCGGATCCAGTGCCGCCAGATGCAGTCTGACCAGCCCGCCGCCGATTTCTTCCGTCAGGTCACCTGTTATGTTCTTTTCAGGCAGTGCATCGTATTCCGCACGCAGTCTCGCCAGCGCCGCATCCCGGTCGGGAATCAGATGTCCCCCGCCGAACACGCTCTGATACGCCAGCTTCACCGCATCACAGGGAGTCATTTTCCGGTACCGCCGGGCATGGGTATGCAGGGTTCGCAGGAAACAGTCCATAATACCTCCAGAAAAGATAAGAGATAAGAAGCAAGAAGTAAGAAGTATACCTGAAATGCCAAGAATACTTCTCACTTCCACCTGTCGGATACACAATCGGACTATTTCTTATCTCTTACATCTTACTTCTTATTTTGTAGTCTGTGCTTCTACCAGACGCTTGCCGCAGTAGATTTCACGCAGCTTCGGCTTTTCGATCTTGCCGGTGGGGTTTCTGGGAACATCCGCAAAGATAATCCGGCGGGGTCTCTTGTACCGGGGCAGTTCCAGGCAGAAGGTTTCGATTTCGTCTTCGGTGCAGGTCATACCGGGCTTGATTTCGATGATGGCGGCGGCAATTTCGCCCAGACGATCGTCCGGCAGACCGATTACCGCACAGTCCTTGATCTTGTCATGCTTCCGCAGGAAGTCTTCGATCTGAACAGGATACAGGTTTTCACCGCCGGTGATGAT
>JAFQGY010000091.1 GCA_017415325.1 Clostridia bacterium | reverse complement strand
GTGACCGGAGTTTTCGGTACCGGCAATGATGGCGCTAGGACGGTAGTTTTCATGTTTGCCCTGTCCGTTGTGGCCGGGGCCTTCTTCCATGTACACACCGATGGTGCCGTCGCCCATATCCTGCAGCGCACCCAGATCCCCGTTGAGCTGGTAGTTGGAGCCGCGGTAGTGCTTGATGCCGAAGTGCAGGCTCTTCATGAAGGCGCCATTGCTGAGAGTGATGACTTCCATACCCAGCGTACCGGAGCCGGTGCCCAGATTGCGCATGAAGGGCATGTTGGGGGTTTCATACCCGGTGACCTGTACGGGACGGAGGCCGGTCATGTACAGGATGGGGCCGATGGAGTGGGTGCAGTAGAAGGTGGAGGACATGAGATTCCGCCAGTGGTTGCGTTCGCCATAGGTGATCTGGGGCCAGATGGAGGAGCAGTCGTGGAGGTATTCCCCTTCCGCATACATCAGCTCACCGATGTCCCCTCTGCGGTACCGCTGCCGCATTTCCCAGCGAACGGGGGTATAGCAGTAGTTTTCCGCATAGGTGTAGGTGACGCCGGTGCGTTCTACGGCTTCAATCAGTTCCACGGCTTCCTTCATGGTGGAGCAGGTCAGGCATTCTGTCATGATATGACGTCCGCTTTCCATGAGCCGGATGCCGAAGGGTACGTGTTCGTTGGCATAGTTGGCCAGCACCACCGCGTCCATGTCATGATTGAAGAAATCGTCAAAGCGTTCGTAATAGGTGATGTTTGTCAGGCCTGCTGCTTCCGCTTCTCTGCGGCAGTTGTCCAGCAGGGGCTTGTACTTGTCGCATACGGCAACCAGTTCCGCCATGGGGTCGCCGATGATTTCGTGAACCATGGTCATCCCACGGCCTGCACCGAATACGCCGATCCGTACTTTTTTCATAGTTCTGTTTCCTTTCTGAATGATTTATTCCACGATCACAAACTGACCGTTTTCCATCCTGTAAAGCCGTACATGGGTATCGTGTCCCGCTTCGGTGTGTCCGTCATGGGAGACAGCATAATACCCGTTGCCGAATGCGTAGAACCCGGTGGAGCCGTAGCCGAAGGGCAGGCCGTCGAGACCTGTGGCGGCATCCAGAGACAGTGTCAGGCCTTCTTCGTCCAGTCCGGTCAGCTTCTGCTTTACGGCGGGCTTGTGTCCGTCGATTACGAACATGGGCGGATTCTGGAACTGGGGCTTCTTGCCGGTGTACACACAGGCAAAGAAATTGCCGGTATAGGGGTCGTATTCCAGATTCTGGATGCCCCAGTTGGTGTTGCCGGTGAAGACAAAGTATTTTGCTTCCGGTGCTTCCGGGCCGCTGTGGTGCATTGTATCCTGGGACAGCGGCTTTTCGTATTCTGTCAGCGCAGACAGCGGATAGGAGAGAATCACCTGATGGTCATTGTCGGCTCTGTCCACATCACTGTAGATCCCGTATGCCACAAAAACATGATCTGCCGCACCATCCGTACCCGGTACAGGCGCAATGGTCAGTCCGTCGATCCCGCTGCAGCCGTATCTGTGGAGCACTTCTCTGCCGTTTTCCGTCACTGCGGCGTGATAGTCTTCCACCACGTCCCGCAGGTACACAGCGGTCATCACGCCATCGCTGACGGCATCCATGTCGATCCGATTCAGCTTTTCGCAGTCGATGATGGCGATATAGAATCCATCATCAATGGCTTCTTTGCCGTTTGCTTTCAGGATTCCCCGGCCGATGGCGTCGTTTTTGTATTCCAGAGAACCGTATACCCGGTTGTCTGCCGGATTGTAGGCGATGCAGCCCAGGTGTCCCAGCAGACCGTATGCGCTGCCTACCAGTTTGCCGGTCAGGTCTGTCTTGATGATGGCGGTGGTGAAGGAGTAATATACATACCCTCTTTCCGCATCCACGGCGATTCCCTGACAGTGTCCGGTTTTATAGGAGCCGGAAAAAATATCCTTCGGGAAATTGAATTCTGCCATATGTTCCTCCTGTTTATGCAAGGGTCAGCACCACCGGATCCAGCGTATAGCAGGGCAGATCCAAGGTCATGACACCGTTTTCATCTGTTGTAAATGCCACAGGGGCAAAGGTTCCGTCAGGCAGCAGCCGTTCGATGGCAGTTACCGGATGATCCGCTGCCAGTGTGAGCCGGTCGATGGGATCCAGTCCCAGGTTGAAGACCGCACAGAACAGCCGCCCGTCTTCCATGTCCGCCGCCCGCAGGTACACTTCCGCATCTTCCGGATAGTACACCGGCAGTTCTCCGGCTGTGCGCATCATGTCGATGATCTGACACTTCCGGGAGAAGTTCAGGAAGCTGAAGGCTTCGGTCAGGCTGTATGCCGTTCTGGGGGTACCGCAGAAGACAAATGCTCTGCCGCCACGGTTGTTTTCGTATCCGGTGACTCCGGGGAAAAGCCGTTCCATCTGCACACCGTCCACGGTATGGTACACGGTGGAAAGCTCCTTCACAGAGGGAGCCAGTGGAACCAGTTCCCGGTACCGCACTTGCACACTTTCCGCATTGTTCCGGCAGGGCAGAATTTCCCGGCTGGGCTGAGAACCATTCCATTCCCGCACGTCCACTCCCAGATCCGCACCGAATCCGCGTTCGATCAGACGGGCAGCCGCATCGGAGGACAGGAACACAGGCCCTGCCAGCATTTTTGCAATGGTTTCATCGGAGAAGGCACCGTCCACGGAACCTTCCAGACAGGCAATCCCGCCGTCCTTGGGTGAGAAGTACATGGGCAGTCCCAGCCGCTCCAGAACACATTCGCTCCAGCCGTTGGTGCCGCTGTTGTTTTTTCGGTAGTCAAAGCATGGCGTGTCGGTGGTGGGAATCCGGCAGCCTCTCCAGCGCAGGGTGGGAACCAGATCCGCAATGGTGCGGTAGAATCCGGCGTATTTCCCAAGTACCCGTCTGTATGCCATCCCGCTTTCCGGTTCATGGGCGGACAGTCTGGTGATCCAGTGCTTGGCGCCTCTTGCCCCTTCCAGCAGTGTGCCTGTGAAGTGGGTGTGCAGCGACATGGCCCCGGTGCTGTACCGGTTCTGGGGACAGGTATCCGTTTCCGCCAGAATCACGTCCACCTTGCCTTCCAGCTTGGCAATGGACTGGGCGGCACGGAGGAAGACATTGCTGAAGAACCGGGCGCCGGCAGGGGTGTAGTTCCCGTTGTTGATCCGTACCACGGTGGGATTGCCTTCGCCCGCCAGAATTTCTGCAATTTCCACGGCGCATTCCACGTTGTTCCCCACGCAGCAGAAGGAGCCGGGCATACGGGGATCCACAGCATCCATACCGGCACGCATCTGTCTGGCGCAGTCGATCAGGGTTTCCTTCTGCAGTCCGATCCAGATGTCGTTGTACCGGTCGCCGTCCGCATCGTTCTGCCGGAGGGCACGGCTCAGTTCCTCTCTTGTGAAGTCTGTTCCGGCACGGCGGTTGAATTCGGCTATGTGCAGGGGACAGCCGCAGCCGTTTCCGTCCCGGGCGGACATCAGCCGGAAGTCGTCGTCCAGCATGATGGTGTCCGGTGCGCAGGCGGCAATCACCTCGAAAATGTGCCGGGCATATTCCAGAAAACCGGGATCCATGGGGCAGACGATCTGAGGTGTGTGTCCGTTATCCAGCCCTGTGTACTGCTGGAAAGGGAACATTTCGCTGAGCACCCAGCCGTGTCCGATGGAAGCCTGTACCAGCACACCGCTGCCCAGACCCATTTCCCGGAGTCTGTCCCGGAACCGGATGTACTTTTGACAGAGCACCCCCACTTTGTCCACCGGGGGATTTCCTTCCGGCACAAGGGTCATTTTGAAGAGCGCACAGGTGGCGGTTCCGTTTTCATACTGGTATCGGATGTCCTGGCAGATTTCCTCCAGATGCTCCGTGTCCAGCGGCATGATTGTATACAGCTGCAGATCCATAGGGTGTACCTCCGCTATGTAGTTTTATAGATGGTAGATATTTTCAGATGCCTTCTTCGATCCAGCCTTTTTTTGTCAGCCGGACGAGACTCTTCACGCCGCAGGATTTCGCCAGCTCCACGGATTCGGCGTAATGGCAGTCCAGATACCGGGCATCGTGGCAGTCGGAGTTCAGAACAAATTTCCCGCCGTGTTCATGGATGTACCGCATGGCAATGTCCGCCGGGTAGGGATTCTTCCGGTATCCTCTGGCGATGGCGCCTGTGTTGATCTCAAAAATCGGACACACTTCCAGTACCGCAGCTGCCGATTCCAGAAGCACTTTCTGATAAACCGGATCTTCTTCATTGACAAAGTTGTACTTGACCGCCAGATCGAAGTGTCCCACGAAATCCGGCCGGTGGTCGTAAATGCACTGTACACTGTCCCGCAGGTACCGGATAGCCATGGCATTGTAGTCCCCGCCGAAGTAGGTCTCTGTCATACGCACCATGCCTTCCGGGTTGGAATCTACCGGATGGTACAGCCCGTCGGCGGTATGGATGTAGTGGAGCGAACCGATGAGATAGTCGTATTTTTCTTCCGGAATGTCGGAATACCCGTCCAGCTCCAGCCCCATCAGAATTTCAATCTGATCCGCATATTTTTCTGCCAGATCCTGAATGGTCTGCCTGTAGGCGGGAATCTGCTCCTGCTTCATGCAGTAAGAAAGGTCGAAGTTTGTGTAGCTGTGGTCGGAGAACCCGACGGAGGCAAATCCCTTTTCGATGGCGGAGAGAACCTGTTCTTCCATGGTGGATTTCCCGTCGGAGAAGGTGGAATGAGTATGTAAACTGGTGTAACGCATGATTACCTCGCAATGTATTGGAAAATGTCAGCCGGTTTGTTCAGACGGCCGCAGTACAGATCCGCCGGTACTTCTCCGAAACCGTAGGCAGCCCAGAGAAAATCGCATCCGGCATCCCGTGCGGCTTCGGCATCATGGACAGTGTCCCCCACATAGACGGGATTTCTGTACCCCTGTCTTTCGGTCAGCATCCGGATGTTTTCGCTTTTTGCTTTATGGGTATCTCCGGAACAGATGTGATCCCGGAACAGGTGCCCGGCTTTGTGGTAGTCGAGAAACACTTCAATATACCCGGCCTGACAGTTGGAGATGATGCCAAGGGGATACTCCTTCGCCAGTTTTTCCAGCGTGGGGAGCAGGTTTTCATACAGCTTTCCGCCCTCTCTGGACAAAAGAAGATTTTCCATTTCGCAGGATTCCATCATCAGAGCATATCCGTCCTCAAAGGGCATCTCCGGAAAGAGAATACCGGCCAGCTCTTCATTGCTTTTTCCCATGTATCCCTGTACGGTTTCCAGGTCTATGGTTCTTTGGATTTCCGGATGGTTTGCCAGCACACCCGGCCAGATTTTTGCGGTGATATGGGTGGCGTCCCACAGGGTTCCGTCCAGGTCAAACAGTATGGCGTCCCAGGGCATAATACATCTCCTTTGCCGCGGCAGATTCTTTGGATATAGTATACACCAAACCACCCTGGATTGCAAGGGGAAATCTTCCGGTCATCGGGATTTCTATGGTGAAAATGGCGGAAAACGGTTGACAGAATCCATACAGTCATGTTATAATACAAATAATTTTATACACTTTATTTATAATCAGGAGTACCCATATGAAAAAACATATCGCCGTTCTGCTTCTGGCATCGCTCCTTCTCACCGCATGCGGCAGTGCACAGACCGATACAGAGGAAGCAGCGCAGGAAACCGAGGCAGCCGTACAGACCGAAGCGGAAACCGTGGATCCCATCGCCGGACGTACCCTGCAGGATGCCGTACCGGAACTGGATTTCGGCGGTGCAGAGTTCCGTTCCATCGTGCAGGAATCCACGCCCTATGATATTTATGTGGCAGAATCCACCGGGGATACGCTGAACGACTCCATTTTCAACCGGAACAAGACCATCGAAGAACGGTTCAATGTGGTGATTGCAGAAGCCGCCGCCAAGAACCACGGGCAGATTGCCTCCGAAGTAAAAGCGGTTGTAACGGCCGGGGACGACGCATACGATCTGGTGCTGGGACAGATGGAAGAATCCGGGAAGAACGCACTGGAAGGGTATTTCCGCAACTGGTACGACATTCCCCATGTGAATTTTGAAAATCCCTGGTATCCCAAGTCTCTGGTACAGGACGGGATTGCTTCCGTCAACGGGAAGATGTATGTGGCCATGAGTGATCTGTGTATTTCCTACGCCGAACAGACCTGGGCCATTGCCTATGACAAGGTGGAAGCGGAAAACTACGGGATCACCGGTGTATACGAAACCGTACGGGAAGGGAAATGGACCATCGACAAGCTGCTGGAATGGACGGAAGACATCTACACCGACGTGAACAATGACGGCATCAAAGACGAAGGCGACTTCTATGGATTTATGCACTCTGCCACAGGCTGTCATCTGGCGGCGTATCTGTACGGCTTTGACCAGCGTACGGTAGATCTCAAGGACGGCAGCCCGGTCATGATCCTGAATACCGAAAAGACCGTATCCATTTTTGAAAAGCTGTATCAGCTGAACCAGAATCCCGGTACCAAGGACTATGCAGGCTCCAGTCTCCGGGTGCGGGATCTGTTCCCGGCGGGACGTTCCGTATTTGCCACCATGCAGATGCAGCACTGCTACAACCATATGCGGGAATTTGAAAATCCCTACGGCATCATTCCGTTCCCCAAGTGGGAGGAAGCACAGGAGGAATACTATTCCATCGTGGATGCCGGATGCAACATCATCGCCGTTCTGATGACTGCCCAGAATACCGAAATGATCGGTGCCCTGGTGGAAGCCCTCAGTGCCGAAAGCTGGCGTTCCGTCATGCCCACCTACTGCGACATCACCCTCAGCGCCAAGGTAGCCAGAGACGAGGAGTCCAGTGAAATGATCAACATGGTTCTGGAAAACCGATTCATTGACTTTGCATACCTGTATGACGGATGGTCCGGATGGACGTTCAAGCTGGACGGATTCCTGAAGAAGGAAGGCGCTTTTGCAAGTACCTACGCCCAGCAGGAAAAGCAGGCACAGACCTATTATGACAAGGTGATTGCGTTCTTCTATGAAGACTGACATTCCATAACCGAAAAGCGTACCTGCCGGATTTCTGACAGATACGCTTTTTTGCATTATGTTTCCAGAGATGCCAGTACTGCCTGAAACCGACTGTCCTCCCGCAGACCGTCATACCGGGATTCCGAGCGCAGGTCTCCCGCAAGCAGTTTCCGGCAGGGTGTTCCCCCGACACGTTCGCTCCATTCCCGGTTGATGGTGATCCGGTTGATGAGGAGCGATTCCGGGAGATATTCCCCAAGCGGCAGCGCATCATGCAGAAGGGCATATTCCGCTGCTTTTTCAAGACAGGCAAGGGCTTGTTCCGGCATCCCGTTGTCCGCCGCCAGTTCTGCCATGTCCTGATAGGAAGTCAGTTCCCGGAGCAGACCATAGTTGTGGTCTTGGTGTTCATAGATGATTTCATATACAGCCACTGCTTTCTGATGCAGCGCAATCTTTTCTGCAGCAGAATACGCATCGGTGGAGCAGAGCCTGCGGATCCAGTACCAGAAACACCAGGCCATCCGCTGGAATGCTTCATTCTGGAGAAAATCAGCCAGTTCCTCCCCGGACAGAAGATCTGCCATCGTCACTTCCATGGTCTTGTACTGATTCGGCAGATTTTTCGCCATTTCCTTTGCTTTTTCGATCTGCCCGTTCCGCCGGTATGCTTCGCAGATATTGGCCTGTAGATTTTTGCGGATTTCTCCATCTGTACAGTGTTCCAGCAGATACTCATGCAGCCGTACCGATTCGGCAACGTATTCCGTATACTTTTCATGTCCCGCACAGCCCATCAGGAAATACGCCAGTTCTGCCATAATCGCATGGGAATGCGGGTATTTTTCCATCCCCTGCCGCAGCACGGTGACCTTCTCACTGCAAAGCAGATTGGAATCTCTCGCTTTTATGAGGATAGTTTCGATTTCTTCCTGTTCCTTCGCTGTATCCATCCCGCAGAGTGTGTCCAGGGATACGTCAAAATATCTGGCGATTCCCGGCAGCAGCGTGATGTCCGGATAGCCTTCCAGTCGTTCCCATTTGGACACAGCCTGTGCACTGACCCCGATGACGGCGGCGAATTCTTCCTGGGTCACATCTTTTTCCCGCCGCAGATGCCGTATGGTTTCTCCGATTTTCAGTTCCATATTGTTCTCCTGTCTGTATGAAGTGGAAGGCAGGCCTGCTTTCTGACGATAGTATAGCACAGTTTGTTTCTCTGCGCAATAGACACGGTTTTCAGAGGGCTAAACGCTCCGTTGAAAAAATCCTTCCGGAATGCTCCGTGAAAATTTCCTGCAGGGGCTTGTCCGGCCGGGAAAGATATAGTATAATAAAAGAAAACCATCCGTAAGGAGAATGCCATATGAAAAAACTGGGTTTTGGCCTGATGCGGCTGCCGACACTGGATCCGAACGATCCTTCCAGAATTGATATTGAACTTCTGAAGAACATGGTGGACGTGTTCCTGGAACGGGGATTCACCTATTTTGACACCGCATGGCTGTACTGCGGCTTCCAGAGCGAACCGGCCATCAAAGCGGCCCTGGTGGACAGATACCCCAGAGAAAGCTTCCAGCTGGCTACCAAGCTCCATGCCGGGTTCATGAAGTGTAAGGAAGACAGAGACAGAATCTTCAATGCCCAGCTGGAAAAGACCGGGGCAGGGTACTTTGACTACTATCTGCTGCACGATGTGGGTGTGGAACGGTACCCCATTCTGGAACAGTACGACTGTTTCACATGGCTGCAGGAGAAAAAGGCACAGGGACTGGTGAAGCATGCGGGATTCTCCTGTCATGACAATGCTGCGTTTCTGGATCGCTTTCTGACCGACCATCCGGAAATGGAATTCGTGCAGCTGCAGATCAACTATCTGGACTGGGACAGTGAAGGGATCCAGTCCCGGAAGTGCTGGGAAGTGGCGAAAAAGCACAGCAAGCCGGTGATCGTGATGGAACCCGTCAAGGGCGGCACACTGGCGAAGGTGCCGGAGGATGTGGAAAAGCTGTTCCGGGAGCATGCGCCGGAGATGTCCGTGCCTTCCTGGGCGATCCGGTTCTGTGCGGGGCTGGACAATGTGATGATGGTGCTGTCCGGCATGAGCAATATGGAACAGCTGCTGGACAACACCGGATATATGCAGGATTTCGTACCGCTGAACGATGCGGAACAGGCAATCGTACGGAAAGCCGTGGACGCCATCAACGCCAGCGTGGCCATACCCTGTACCGGATGCTCTTACTGCACCGACGGATGCCCCATGAAAATTGCCATTCCCCAGGTTTTCTCCCTGTATAATGCCGACCTGCAGGAAGTGAAAACCAAGGGCTGGCGGCCGCAGGGGGAATACTACGACAGACTGACCAAAGTATTCGGCAAAGCAGGAGACTGCATCGGCTGCGGCCAGTGTGAACAGGTATGTCCCCAGCACCTGCCCATCACGGAGCATCTGAAAACCGTGGCGGACTATTTCGGAAAATAAAAGGAGAAAACAGGTATGATCTGGCAGAGAGACCGGTATATTTCCCACTGCCTGTTCGAGTACACCGGGCGGGAAATGTTCTGCGAGCTGTTCGGCCCCCTGTACCATCTGGAAGAGGAATGGAGACGGCAGGGAGCCTCAGAAAAGGAAATCGCCATGACGGCCTTTGACTGGGATTATGTTCTGTACACCCATATCCCGGCAGCCACAGGAGCCATCACCGGGCAGAGATCCGTTGTACTGGAAGAAACCCCGGAAATCCGGATCACCCGGGACCATATGGGACGAACCATGCGCCTGTTCAAATGCAGTGCCACCCTTCCGCTTCCCCAGGATTATCCGGTGAAGACCATGGACGACTGGCAGAAAATCAAGCACTGGTACACCTTTACGGAAGACCGTGTGAACCGGGATGCCCTCAGAGAGCGGAAAGCCCTGCGGGACAAAGGGTATCTGACCATCTTCAGTGTTCCCGGCGGCTTTGACGAACCCCGGCAGCTTCTGGGGGAAGAAAATCTGTGCTACGCCTACTATGACGAACCGGAAATGATCGAGGACATGATGAACACCTTCACCGACACGGCTCTGAAAGTACTGGAACGGGTGGGAGACATTGTACCCATCGACAATCTGATCATCCATGAGGATATGGCGGGCAAAAGCGGCCCCCTGATCGGCCCCGGACTGGTGGAGGAGTTTATTGCTCCCTACTACAGCAAGGTCTGGGAGGCGGCAAAATCCTTCGGTGCAAAGCTGTTTTCACAGGACAGCGACGGAGACATGAACCCGCTGCTGGATGTATTTATCAAAGCCGGTGTGAACTGCTTCTATCCTCTGGAACCGGCGGCGGGCATGGATATGGTAGCCATGCGGCAGAAGTACGGCAGACAGATCTACATGAAGGGCGGCATCGACAAGCACGCACTGCGGAAGGACAAAGAGGCCATCCGGCGGGAACTGGAATACAAAATGTCCTCACCCATGCGGGGCGGCGGTACCATATTTGCGCTGGATCACCGGATTCCCAACGGCGTGACCATCGAAAACTACCGGTATTATGTGAATCTGGGCCGGGAGATGCTGGGTCTGGAACCCATTTCCGGCGAAGGCTGGGCACGTATGGCATTCTGAACGGCATATAAAAAAACAGGCATATCGTTTTCCCGGAATCACGGGAGAGGATATGCCTGTTCTGTTTGTGTGTTTATTCCGTCAGTGCCGCCAGCAGTGCATCAAAGGTTTCAGCAATGGTGTGTGCTGTCTTCGGCCCAAGGGAGTTGGTTTCTTCGTAATGGTTTTCCCCGGTGATGTCCTCGATCTTTTCGATATAGGGCGCCGCTTCGTTTACAAGGAAATCGGAAGGCGGTACGATATATCCCAGTTCGTCGTTGCACAGACCGATGATCAGCATGTCTTCCACGCCGTAGCCGGCAGCAATTTCACGGAGGGGTGTGGGGTTTTCGCCGTGGGTACCGTAGTAGTGGTATTCCCCGCCGAAGACCAGTTCCGGGAAGATCTCACCGGGCATACAGACGATGTGCAGGTTCCCCAGCCGCAGAACGGACATTTCCGAACATACCAGATACCCGGAATCGCTGTCTCCTTCCACCACTTCGTTTTCCAGAACCCCCAGGAATTTCAGACACAGATACAGGGGGTTGTCCATTTCGGCGGTGAACAGGGTTCTTGCCACGGACAGTTCCGGGGGAATCACGGTTTCGTCAGAGGGTTTGATGGACAGAACATACTGTGCCATGGCGTTCCCGGTCAGTTCCATGTTGTCCACAGCATCGAAATACCCTTCGGTGAGGATGTTGGTATACATGAGTCCCCCGATGGCACCGGGCAGGAACATGGTGTAGTCGCCGGTTTCATAGGTCACCACATCGCACATCAGCCCGGGGAAATCCCGGCTCAGGAGGACGTTATCCCCCCGCATGGATTCCGCATGTGCGCCGTAGAACATCAGACGGAGTCCCGGTCCGCCGTCGGCATTGGCAAACCGCAGCTGATGCACATCCGGGTCGTACACCTGGGGATCCCGGGAGTCATAGATCATCCCTTCGGTGGTGGCCTGCCCGTACCGGAGCTCTCCGGTGTACCGGCTGGTCATGGCTACAGTGGCCGCTTCCACAGCCGCATTCACCAGAGCTTCCATATATTCGTCGTTCTTGCCGTCCACTGCCAGAGGCCCCCACATACCGAAGGAGTCGGGAGACGCATGGGAATGGGTGGAATATACGTTGACAGAAATGCAGTTGTGTTCCGCACACAGGGTAAAGAGTCTGTCCCGGATGTTGTCTATGACGGGCTTGGACAGTCCCACACAGTCGATGCCGATCAGCAGAACCCCGCCGGCACCTGCATCAATCCATGCCGCTCTGGCTTCGGAATAGTCGGGATCATACTCCTGGAGCTTGCCGCCCATATTCCGATAGGTACCCATCACGTTCCGGTTCAGATACCCGGCGCCGTACCAGCCGCTGTTGTATCCGGCAATGTACAGTCCCTTCCCGTCAGAATGGGAGGGAGAGATGATGGGCCGGACGCCGAAACCGTAGGACCAGACCGCCTCGCCTTCCCGTTCACCGGCTGTATGGTAAACTTCCATTTCCGCCTCCTGTATTTCTTCTTCGCATCCGGTGCACAGAGAAAGCACCATACAGAGCATCAGAAGCAGTGATAAAACCCGCCGCATATCGCACCTCCTCACAGAATGCCGGAATTCAGCAGGGGAATCAGCATGGCAACAACCCTGTCGAACCGGACGTCATTCACTTCGGTAAACCAGATGGTCACAAGGGTCAGCGGCAGGAACAGAAGCAGGCCCAGCACGCAGACCAGGATGATTTTTCCGGTTTTTTTCTTTTTGGGAGCCTTCAGTTCATCCGCCGGGGTTTCCGGTGCATGTCTGCCTGCCAGAAACAGAATGGCCAGCGCACAGAACAGGAAACAAACCAGTCCCACAATTTCCAGCGGGAGATTCAGGGACGCACCCTGCAGCTGGCCGAAAATTTCCACTATCGTCTCCGCCGTTCCTTCATCCAGTCCCAGCACAGGGGCAAGGGAGGCCAGAATGCTCCCCAGACTGCGTAGAAACCAGGTAGACGCCATGCCCACCAGAATGGTCAGAATGGCACCGGAAAGCGCCAGTGTTGCTATGTATCGCAGTGATCGCACAGTCATAATTCATACCTCATTCAGGATATTTTTAATAGGATACCACATCCTGTCAGAAAAGTCAATAAAAATGCTCGGAAAACATAAAAACCGCAGAAAAATCCACGGTTTTCAGAAGGTTTCGGGTTATTTGTGGTACAGCTTTTTGCTGCCGTATACCGGTTCGCAGGTCATATGGATCCCCAGCTTCCGGTAGGTATCTGCGTCCACCTGGGACAGGATCACACTGGAATGGGCTTCACATCCGGCCAGCCGGGGCAGCATCTCGAAGGCCAGCTTTGCGTTTTCGTCCTGTGCCGCACAGATGGACAGAGCGATCAGGGTTTCGTCCGCATGAAGCCGGGGGTTGCTGCAGCCCAGATTCCGGATCTTCAGCTGACAGATGGGTTCCAGAATGGAGGGGGAGATCAGATGCACATCGTCCGCAATGCCGGCGAGGGTTTTCAGGGCGTTGAGCAGAGCCGCCGCAGAAGCACCCAGCAGATCGGAGGTTTTTCCGGTGACCACGGTGGTTTCATCCAGGGCAATGGCAGCACAGGCTCCGTCCGTTTCCGCCGCACGATCCAGCGCATATTTTACCGGAGAACGCAGATCCGTCGTGATCTTGGCCCGGTTCATCAGCAGTTCCAGCTTGTATACGATGTCACTCGTGGTTTTGCCTTCCGCCTGCTTCACGAGACAGTCGTAATACCGCCGGATGATCTCCATGTTGGCGGCTTCTCGTACTGCTTCATCGTCGTAGATGCAGTATCCCGCCATATTGACGCCCATGTCGGTGGGAGACTTGTAGGGACAGGTGCCGTAGATCCCGTCGAAGAGCTGTCGGAGCACAGGGAAGATTTCCACGTCCCGGTTGTAGTTGACGGTGGTTTCTCCATAGGCTTCCAGATGGAAGGGGTCGATCATGTTCACGTCGGACAGATCTACGGTGGCGGCTTCATAAGCGATGTTCACCGGATGGCTTAGGGAGAGATTCCAGATGGGGAAGGTCTCGAACTTGGCATACCCGGATTTCAGTCCCCGGATACTGTCCTGATACAGCTGGGAAAGACAGGTGGCCATTTTTCCGGAGCCGGGGCCGGGTGCTGTGAGAACGACCAGTTCCCGTTTGGTTTCGATATAATCATTTTTGCCGTACCCGTCGGGGGAGAGGATCAGCTTCAGGTTGGTGGGATAGCCGGGGATCACGTAATGCTTGAACACCCGGATGCCCAGATTCTGCAGGCGGTTGATGAAGGCGTCGGCGCCGGCCTGTCCCGCATACTGGGTGATGACCACGCTGCCCACATACAGCCCCCGTTCCCGGAAAGCGTCGATGAGCCGGAGGGTGTCCATGTCATAGGTGATGCCAAGGTCACCCCGGATCTTGTTCTGTTCAATGGAAGGGGCAGAAACCACGACCACGATTTCCGCCTGTTCCCGGAGCTGCATCAGCATGTTGATCTTGCTGTCAGGCCTGAATCCGGGCAGAACACGGGAAGCATGGTAGTCGTCAAAGAGCTTCCCGCCGAACTCCAGATACAGTTTTCCGCCGAAATGGGAGATCCGTTCCAGTATCTTTTCCGTCTGCAGTGCGTTATACTTGTCGTTGTCAAATCCCTGCTTAAACATGCATACCTCGTTACTCTCACATAAAATCAATCCATAATATTATATACCAGCTTTCGGCAAAGTGCAAGGTGTACAGACGAAAAAAACCGTGAAAATTTCCGGCGGGAAAATGGCGGCTTTTTGGCGGATTGGATGGAAAGAGAAAAATGAAGCAAAAAATGGTAAACATGATGTATAGAAATGCGGCACTCGTGTTCGATAAATTGAAAGTTTTTAATGTTTTGTTTTCAAAAACATTTCCTTATCCATATAAAATCCTAATCCGCCATCCTCATAAATTTCATGATGACACATACCTACTTTCTCCATAACCTTAAAAGATGCCCGATTATCTTTGGCGCAACCACCTGACACCATATTGTACTGCATATCTTCGAATGCAAAACGCAACAATTCTGCAGCACACTGTGTTGCATATCCTCTGCAACGAAATTCTTCAGCAATTATGTAAAACAGAACGATTTCATCAGGTGAACACCGTCCGTCTAATCCGCACCACCCAATCAATGTGTTGGGTTCGTCTTTGCGGAACACGCCTAAGCACAAGTGAAAAATTGCTTTCACTCGATTTTGTCTATGACGCTGTTCCATTGTTTCTAAAACTTTACGTGCATCCTCCAATGAGATTATCTCGGGGTGTTTCCACATTCTTGCGATTTCTTCAATATCACTTTCTGTTACAGGGCGAAGAATCAAATCATTGGTTAATAGCTCCATAGGTATCTGCTCCTTATCGTTTTATATACCGATTTAACTCCTGTGCAATTCTCTGGACAGGTTTGTTGTCCGTGTTTATGACAATATCCGTGGGATAGGGCGGCAAATGCAACCAGTGAAAGTTGGTATTTCCTTGGTCGCCTCTTTTGCTGTGGCGCTTGATTAATGTTTCTTCCGAACAGGTAAGAGTAAAGCCAATTACTTCATAGTCTGTTGCTGTGATATCTTTCAGTATATTCTCCCTAATCTTGTTATCGGTCAGCACGACTGAAGCGAAAAACACATAATCAAATCCCGAGGTTAGATAATTACTCAGTATAAAGGACATGCTTTTATCCCCGTTGCGAAGTCGTTTGTCCTTTACCGAAAAAGGATTTACGCACCAGCACCAATCTCCGTCAAGATATGCGCTATTCTCATAATGTTCAAACAGATACTTACCAACTGTGGTTTTGCCAACACAGGGAGAGCCACTCAGCAGAATTAGTTTTTTCATATGATTCCTATCCTGAATTCAAGTTTTATTCAACCGATGATAAATAAACATAATTGTGTTGAATACACAAGAACAGGCAAAGCAGCAGATACTGCAATGCCTGTCAACTGTCTTATGAACACTGTCTCAGCTGCGTTTTTTGATAACAGCGATCTGAAAATTTACAGCGTATGCGTCGTCCGCCGGATCACTTCCTCCTGCATGGTGGGGGAGAGTCTGGTGAAATAGTCGCTGTACCCGCCGATGCGCACCACCAGATCCCGGTAGTTTTCCGGATGCACCCGGGCGTCTTCCAGAATCCGGTTGTCGGTGACATTCACCTGAATCTCAAAACCGCCTCTGTCCAGATAGGTACCGATGAGGGTGGCCAGCATGTCGGTGGAATGTTCCCCCAGCAGGGAGGCGGAGAATTTCATGTTGACCGCAATGCCGCCGATGAACTTGTGATGGTCCCAGCAGGTGGAGGACAGCAGAGAAGCCGTAGGCCCTTCCATTTCACGCCCCTGGGCAGGACCGGAACCATCCCCCAGAGGGAATCCTGCCAGCCGTCCGTCGGGGGTAGCGCCGGTGACCTGCCCGAACCGGTCGTGCATGACCCAGCAGAACAGGGAAGGAATCAGCCGGCCGCCGGAGAAGGGTACCGTGAAGTCCTCGCACACCGTGGACAGATATTCCGACAGGGTTTTTACATACCATTCCGGATTGCCTTCCGCAATATCGTTGTTGCCGTAGCCGGACAGTTCCCGGATTCTGGCAAGCAGGGCGGGATTGGATGCAAAATTGTCCTTCAGGGCGTCCCGGTATTCGTCCAGCGTGACAGTTTTTTCTTCAAACACCAGCTTCCGGATGGCAGCCAGACCGTCCGCCGCATTGGCCATTCCCACAAAAGAGGGCATGATCCAGTTGTACCGTGCGCCGCCTTCTTCAATGTCCACCCCGTCTTCCAGACAGTCCTTCACGAAGCAGGACAGCAGGGGATCCAGACAGTATTTGGCCCGTTCATACCGACAGAGCACCTGAAAATCGCAGTTGGCCTTGATCCGCCGCAGGATGTGTGCCGTATATTCCCCGTACAGCGCATCCATGGAGTCAAAGTTCCCGGCGTTCAGCACCGCCAGCAGTTCTCCCGGCAGATTCATATAAGGGCTGGCTACCCACACATTGGAGGAGGAACAGGGGGTGATTTCCACACAGGTGGAATGGATGTAGGAGCAGGCTTCTTCCGGAGAGAGCCCGTAATGCCGCAGACCGGCGGAGATCACGTCGTCATTGAACACAGCCGGATGGGAATGGCCTTTTGCCAGAATGGAGCAGGCCAGATCCAGATCTTCCTTCGGTGTGTCGGAACAGTGGCACAGGCCCAGAGAGGGATACACCAGCCGCACCTGTCCGATGGCCTTCATGCACATTCTGGTGACAGGATTGGATACCGCAGTTCCGTCCGGGGCACGACCGCCTACCATGAAGCCGCAGGACAGCCCATGGGGAACCCGTCGGTTGATCTGGATGCAGAGGCAGTCGATGAGGGTCTGGGCAAAGTCTTCCGTCAGGGTGCCCTTTTCCATGTCCGCTTTGTAGAAGGGATACAGATACCGGTCGGGTCTGCCCAGCTGGTACTGGAGCATGGAGGGGCGCAGGGGCTTTACGGATACCGCATAGGTCATGAATGCCGCAGACTGCACCGCTTCATGGAAGGAGGAGGGCGGATTTTTCGGCACCTTCCGGCAGATTTCCGCAATGGTTTCGTATTCCGCCTTCTGCACCGGATCCGTTTCTGCCGCCGCCAGTTCCGCCGCACGATCCGCATACCGTTCGCTGAGCCGTTCCACAGCGGTCAGACAGATCTGGCAGGCACGGTACCAGTCGGCCTTCTTCACGCTTTCGGGGTCTCCCGCCGGCAGAG
>JAFQGY010000090.1 GCA_017415325.1 Clostridia bacterium | reverse complement strand
TTCCAGCGGGAACCAGTGGGTTCTGTGGGGTGTGAAAATGCAGTCTTCCACTGTGACATTGGCGCAGTCCTGAATGGTCAGGATACCGCTGTAGGATACCCCGTCCGGCCCTTCGTTTTCCACATAGTGCGTGATTCCCTGCACCGTCACATTGGAACGGCGGACACTGATCCCTCTGGTGTAGTAGGAGCGATCCGGTTCCACAGCGGGTGCGATGGTAGTGAATGTGCCGCCTTTGATGGTGATATGTTCCTTATCCATGGGAATCACTTTTGCTTCGGTAATCTGTTCGTAATCCCAGATCAGCGGTGCGCGCATATCCACATTGCCTTCGGTGTCCACCACAATCAGGTCGGTCTGGCTGGAACCGCTGTTGGCATTGACACCTTTCCGGATGTACCGCTTGGTATTGCTGTCTGTCAGGATCACCAGCGATTCCTCCGGCAGGGTAACACCGATGTTTTCCTGCAGCTTGGACAGGGTGGTAAGCTGGTCGGTGATGGTATAGGCCGGCTTTGTGGCAGTGACTGTGAAAATATTCAGCGTCCGTTTGTCTTTCGGCACGTTCCGGTCATCCAGAATAAAAGATGCGCCCGTCCAGTCGGTATCGGTCTGAATGACAGCCCCTGCGGTGATGTCGGAGGCAATATAATACGTTGCCCCTTCATCCGCTTTTACCGGAACACCGGATGTATTGGCGAATGCGTGGGTCCTGATGATGGCCTCCATATCGTTGGTAACTCCATCGCCCACAGCGCCGAACTCACTGTAGGAAACACTGGAACCTATGTCGGTTTCATATCGGAAATTCTGATCCATGGTGACAACTCCTTCTGCCGATGCGATATACTCTCCGAAAAATCGGTTGAAGCCCCTCTCAAACCCCATATTCACCCCTGTGGTCAGAAACAGTCCCTTTTCATCCACAGTGGCTTCAAAATTCCGGTAATCGCTTTCTGCCAGTGTGACGGAGACCGTTACCGCCGGGCTGGTTACTTCTGCCGGATTCACAATATCCATCCAGATGCCGCAGGTGGTATAGAAAGCATCCTGCACCAGTTTTGCGATTTCCGGCGGCTGGTACGGCGAAAGGAGACTTGTATCCCAGGTCAGTACACAGTCCCGGAGAGAGGTACCGTTTACCATGATGTCGGTTACGGGGAAAGACTGGGTATGGATATATTCATAGTTGTCCGGAATCTGCAAAGCAGTAAGAACAGTGCCGCCTTCTCCCTCTCCCGTATAGCCGCAGAACTGCTTCAGAAAATGTTCCACAGCGGTAATGACAGCAGGTTCGCTCCCGCCGTCCAGATAGATCCGGCTGCCGACCACTTTTACATAGTACCCTTCTTCCCCCAGTGTCAGAGGATCTATGGTCAGTCCGGCTTCGTTTTCCGCACGCAGGGTATTCCCTACCACCAGTTCATATTCGGACACGGGATTGGTTTTCCAGTCTGTAGTGATCGGCAGATCTACCCCGCAGTCTCTCAGTGTATTCCGCAGCAGCAGAGCAGCTTCCAGTTCGGCTCCGTCGGATGTATCACTCCGCACAATGGAATATGACGGAGCACCCTCGCCGTACAGGGACATATAGGTGACAGGTTCTTCCCGCCGGCAGGCTGTCAGCCAGAGCAGCATCACCAGAAGCAGAAGCAGAATTCTATTCATGAAATACTCCTTAATCCTCCAGAATCATAAACAGATTTGTTTCCCCTCCGGCAGCAGTATACCGCAGTTCTCTGTTTTCCGTTGCGTACACTTTTCCGGAGAACAGTTCTTCCACCCGGCAGTCGAAGGGCATGTGAATGGTAATATCCTGTTCCCACACCGTCTGTCTTGCCACAAAACGGGAATCCGCATACAGTGCGCCGGGGGTATCGCTGTAGATATGTACCCCAGCCGCTCTTGCCAGATCCTGCCACAGAACAGCCGGCACATTCCCTGCAGAGATATAGACATCCTTCCCTTTTCTGCCGCAGGCGGGTGTTCCATCGGTGTAGGAGGCCAGAATTTCTGCTTCCGGATCGTCCACAGCAAACATGGGGGAGGTGGGATCCGTAAATCCGAACAGTTCACTGCCGTACTGTACCTTTCCTTCCGGTAGTTCTATTTCCCGCAGTTTCACAGAACAGACTTTTTCCATTCCTCCGGTTGCACGGCACGGGGCATATACCCATACCTTTGTCTGTTCTGTCAGCCCGGTACGGATGATTTCCTGTATCTCTTCCGGGATTTCCACAGCATTCAGGAACACGCACATTTTATACTGCGTCAGATCCAGACGGGCAATGTCTTTCAAATTGAAATAATCGTACGGTGCACCGCAGTTGTGCAGACTGTCCCGGTTATGCCATACCAGATCATGAGGCATACTTGTTTCGTCATGCATCCGCAGAAAGGACATTGGATCCACAAATACGGCAATTTCGGAAACGGAACGGTGGGGTTTTGTATACAGCTTTTCCAGAATATGCATTTCCGTCTGCAGTTCTTTTTCCAGTCCGGGTGAAGCGTAATACCCGCCCATAAAGTCAAACCACCAGAGAGAACCGCCTTTCACGGCAGTGGCACACAGCTCCCGCCGCAGGACCGTGATGGTTTCTTCTTCATTCTGATACTCCGTGTATATCATGCCGAAATTGTCCATGGGATACTGGGCAAGGTAGGTACGGTGGTCAATTTCATGCAGATACAGCTTGTCGTGCAGGGCAATGGAATCCACCGTGTACTGATAGGAGCTTACCTGATTTAACTTTCTGGTCTGGTAGGCCGCCGGGGAGAACAGCATATCAATATCCGGACTCGCCCATACTTTTTCGTATCCGTTGGTTCCGGTCTGGTTCTGCCAGTGCACCGGCTGGTCGGTATAGCCGAAGAACAGACCCAGGATTTTCTGATGGTGCAGGACCTCCTGTGCGCATCCGGCAAAGCGAAGGATCAGATCCGGAATCAGACCGGCACAGTATTTCTGATACCGGTATACCGCATTGTCCTCCTCCCGCAGAGACGGAAACGCCGTGCTTCTGATCTCTTCCATGGTGGGAACGGGGGCTGTTGGGTCTCCGGTTTTTGCTCTGTAATCCGCCGCTTTCTCTTCGCTGACACCGTCATAATACCACTGGTCAAACCATTCTGTGGCACATCCGGCGGAAAAGCTGTAGGCAAAGACCCTGTCCCCATATTTTTCTTCCGCATACCGGATAAACGCCTGCAGGTAGTCACAGGCATCGCTGACCCATTTTTCCACAAACAGTGCTTCCCCCAGCTGGGTATAGCTGTTCCACGGACAATCGTTTTCCTTCCGCCACCAGTCCGGCATATCCAGCTGTACCATGAGCATGAAATACCCTTCCGGTGCAAATTTCATAAACATTTCCATCTGCCGGTCCAGAGCAGTAAAATCATATCTGTGGTCTCCCACCCATGCGGCGCCGTAATTGGAGTAGGGCAGTCCCAGGGTACTGTTCATTCCGGAGCACTGCATCTGGAACAGGCGTATGCCGCTTCGATAGAACAGGGAGACATTGGCAGGGGTGGGCCGGAAAGAACGGAATGCTGCCGGGATGTAGGTTTTCCCATCAATTTCAAATACCCGGTTTCCGTTCTGTTTTCGAATTTTTGCAAGCATGATGATTTCCTCGCATGGGTTGTTGATATATTTATCATAGCAGAACCACGGAAATATGTCAACGGCTCTGCGGTGTTTTTCAGCAGACTGTCTGCCGTTATACCGGAAAATTTTCAATTCTGTTGATTTTTTCCAATACCGTGTGGTATAATATCGATACAGCAGCAGTCTGATCAACCGGAGGATTGTATATGGAAAAAATCAGAATCGCGCAGGTGGGTACCAACGGAATGACCCATGCCATCCAGACCTTTCAGAGTATCCGGAAGCAAAGTGATGTTTTTGATCTGGTGGGGATTGCGGAACCCATTGCTGAATGGAAGAAAAACCTGACCGCCCCTGCATACAGAGATGTTCCGCAGTATACGGTGGATGCACTGCTTCAGATGGACGATCTGGATGCGGTTGCCATTGAAACCAACGAGGAACATATGACAGAATATGCGCAGATGTTTGCGGAGAAGGGGATTGCCGTACATATGGACAAACCAGGCTCTCCGGATCACACCGCCTTCACGAAACTGGCCCGCACCCTGCAGAGTCAGCATCTGCCGTTCCACCTGGGATATATGTACCGGTTCAATCCGATGATCCTTCGGGCATACGATGTGATTGCCGCCGGACAGTTGGGGGATATTCTCTCTGTGGAAGCCCACATGAGCTGTCTGCACAATGCGGGAAACCGGCGCTGGCTGGGCAGATTTCCCGGCGGGATGATGTTCTATCTGGGATGTCACCTGGTGGATCTGGTCTACCGGCTGCAGGGGATGCCGGAGGAAGTGCTGCCTATGAACACTGTATCCGGTGTGGATTCTGTGGAAGCAGAGGACTGCGGTTTTGCCGTTCTGCGGTATAAAAAAGGGGTTTCGTTTGTCAAGACCACCGCTGTGGAAATCAATGGATTTGCCAGACGGCAGCTGGTCATCAGCGGGACAAAAGGTACTGTCGAAATCAAGCCTCTGGAAATGGTCAGCGGCGCCGGACTGCAGACTCTGGGCTGTTATACCACACTGGATATGGCGAAATCCTGGGCGGATCACTCCGATAAATGGGAGACGGAAGTATATGACCGGTACGATGCCATGATGCTGGATTTTGCCCGGCTGGTGCGGAAGGAATACGAAAACCCATATGATTACGACTACGAAATACGCCTGCATGAGCTGTTGCTGCGGTGCTGTGGTGCTGATCCGGTGTGATTCCGGTTTTTCGCAGATTCAAAAGCATAATGAAAAAGATGGCATCTTCCCTGGACGGTACGGATGTCATCTTTTCCTTTGTACTGTATTTATTGTTCCAGAATCCGTGCCACCACTTCCGCAAGATCTCTGCAGACATATTCCGCAGCATCTTTGGCAGCCTGCACACCACTGGCCATAGCGCATCCATGGAATGCACGGAGCATGGTAAGGTCGTTGTGATTGTCTCCGGCAGTCCATACATCTTCTGCAGGGACGCCCATCATCTCCGCATACCGTGCCACAGCCAGTCCCTTGCTGATCCCTGCCGGTGGAATGTCCAGACATCTGCCGTTGGGCTGGGGATTGATATAGGCTCCGAATTCCTGCCGAAGAACCTCTGCAGCCGCCATGCCCCGCTCTGCCGTATCGGTTACAGCCCCTGCCATATGGAAAGGCCCGATGTTCTCCAGCAGCTTGTGGGGATAGTAGGTGTCTCCGTCATATTCCCCGCCATCCGGCAGATCCGGGGAAAAATAAAACCGTTCTTTTCCTCTGGAAATGAGAAATACTGTCCCTGTCAGCTCCCAGCATCGCATTGCCAGTGCCTTTGCCATGGGGATGCCGTAAAAATCCGCATTTCCGTCTGCCGTTACTTCCGAGAGCAGATTGCCTGCCCGGTCATAGATCTGCGCTCCATTCAGCGGCATGATAAAATCAAATTCCAGTTTTCCGTTCTGATCCAGTTCATACCAGCTCCAGCGCCAGTCCCGGCCGGTCACCACCCCGAACAGTCCGCCGCTTTTCCGGAACTGCCGGATGGCTTCCAGTACTTCTGCGGTAGCCGGATACCCCTCTGCTGTATACTGATGGCACAGTGTTCCGTCAAAATCACTTGCCAGTATTTTTGTTTTCA
>JAFQGY010000089.1 GCA_017415325.1 Clostridia bacterium | reverse complement strand
GTTGATGTTGAAGCACTTGTCCGGACGCCATGCGGGCAGTACCTGGGTCTTAAAGGAATCGTCCTCGGCCAGTGCCTTGTGGTATTCCAGAGTATCGGCAGGGTCGTCGGTGGTGCAGAGCAGATCCACGCCGGACTTTTCGATGAGGCTGCGTACCTTCATGTCGGGTTCGGCCAGCTTCTTTGCGGTCAGTTCCCAGATTTCGTCGCAGGTTTCAGAGGAGAGGATCAGGTCGCAGTCGAAGTAGCGGCGCAGTTCCAGATGGGTCCAGTGGTACAGGGGATTGCCGATGAGGGAGGGCATCACGGACGCATATGCCTTGAACTTTTCGTAGTCGGAGGCGTCCCCGGTGATGTACTTTTCCAGCACCCCTGCGGAACGGATGGCACGCCACTTGTAATGGTCGCCCCCCAGCCACAGTTCGGTGATATTGCTGTACTGCTTGTTTTCAGCAATATCCTTGGGGCTTACGTGGCAGTGGTAGTCGATGATGGGCAGCTCTGCCGCATAGGTGTGATACAGAATCTTGGCGGTTTCGGTGGAGAGCAGGAAATTTTTTCCCATGAATGTTTTCATATGAATATCCTCCATTGTGATGCTGGCATATTTCGGGATTGTATGTTCCTACATATCATACAGGATTTCTCAGGATTTGTCAAGGCATAGACAGGGGAAAAAGTCCTCTCTCCCGTGTTTTCGACGGATTTCGCACCTTTCCTTTGTTTTCCTCTTGCATTTGTCCCGCAGTTCTGTTATACTGAAAGCAAACCATTTTCTGTGAGGTATCCGCTTCATGAAACGTTTCCTGTCCGGATTTTTCTCTCTGCTTCTCCTTCTGACCTGTGTTGTCCCTGTCAGTGCCGCGCAGTGGATCGCCACAACCCCTCTGTCGGAAAACTCTCTGGAATTTTCCATTGAAAATACCACTTTAACCATTTTCGGCTCCATTCTGTGCGACCGGCTGGAAAAGGTGCGGCTGGGTGTGGGGACAGAGGAGCGCTTTCTTACGGTTTCCAGCAGTGAAGAATTTTCGGAATCCTTTTCCCTTTCCGGTATGGAGGATATTCCGGTAACGGTCTACACCAAAAAATCCGGGGAAGAGCTGTACTGGAGCTACATATGGCAGACCCTGACCATTGAAGCCACGGAAACCGGCTACCGGTTCACGGACACCCCCGTATATGACCACAACCGCGCCATGCTGGACGAGCACTGGATCAATCCTGCCGATCATCTTGCCTCTGCCATAGACCCGGCAGTACAGGAAAAATCTGCGGAAATCGTCGGTGAGGAAACGGATCCTTACCGCAAGCTGCTTCGGATTCACAGATGGGTGGCGGATAACCTGTATTACGACAACGATTATGCTGCCGGCCGGACAGAAACCACGCCGCTGACCCCTGCCGAAGTGCTCGCCGCCGGGTACTCCGTCTGTCAGGGGTATGCCAATCTGGTGCAGGCGCTCTGTCAGGCACAGGGAATTCCCTGTATGGTTCTGGCAACATGGGGGGCCGGTACCGGGACAGACGGCTTTATTTCCGCCGAAGATGATCCGTTTATCACCGAATCCAACCACGCTCATGCCGCTGCCTGGGTAGACGGCCGATGGGTACATATGGACACCACCTGGGACAGCCCCAACCGATACGAAAACGGCATAAAAACCAAAGGGACAAGCAGCGGCATCCTGTATTTCGACTCCCAGCTGAACTTCTTCTCCCGGAACCACAAAATCATCGCAGTTCCCGCTGCCTCCGCCGACAACACCCCCAGCGAATGGGCAATCTGGGAAGTGAAATTGGCACTGGAACGGGAGCTTGTCCCCTTCACACTCCAGAAAAACTACCGCACACCCATCACCCGGGCACAGTTCTGCCAGCTGCTGATGACCATGCTGCTCCGGCGGATGGATGCCGACAGTTACCGGTACACATTCGGTTCCCTGCAGGATCTGATTGACGCCAAAGAACTGACCATCGATGAAACCATCTTCACGGACATCGCAGATCTGCCGAACAGGCTGGAAATCCTGACGGCCAATGCACTTGGTATTGTCAACGGCAGAGGCGGCGGCATCTTTGACCCCCACTCCGGCATCACCCGGCAGGAAGCGGCCACCATGCTGATGCGGGCGGCACAGGTGCTGAAAATTCCCATGGGGGAAAATCCCAGAAGCTTCTCCGACATGGCGGACGCAGACGAATGGGCGGCCATGGGCATTCTGTATACTTCTTCTCTGACGGATGCATCGGGCATGGCTGTCATGGGCGGCGTGGATGCTTCCCGCTTCTCCCCCAAAACAGCCTACACCGTGGAGCAGTCCATTCTGACCATGGTGCGGATGTCTACTGTGGGCTCTGCATACATTCCGTGAAAGAACCACCCACCGGATACACATAAGAAATATTCCGTATATTCCGGCTTTCCGGAAAGATGGGATATTTCTTTTTGCTTTTTCCGGGAAATCACCTGATTTTCTTCGGAATTCATAATTTTCCTCTTGTATCTTCCTGTATTCTGCTGTATAATAATATGGTATATAATTTTTTGAACCGTTACCCGAAAGGATATAGATACAATGTCTGAACAAACCGCTCCGATTATAGATACTTCCGATATCAGTCTGCTGTATCCCGATGCGGACAGTCTGCGCCGCCATGCAGCCGGGGAAGATATTGCCAGAATGAGCCAGGTCACGGCGGAACAGCTGGAACTGTATTATCTGATGGATTTGAAAAGCTGTGATTTCGGTTCCTTCTACACCGCTGACCCGGAAGTGATCCTGTACCGCCAGAGCACCTTTGCGGATATGCTGGACAATCCCGAGCTGACCCAGGTGCTGCTGAAGATGATCCCCTTCCTGAACGACATCACCGAACTGCGCCGGATGGGTTCCGATTCTGCAGCATCCACCGAAGCCTATCTCTACAGCATCACCGAAGTGGAACTGTACACTTCCCTGCTGGATCTGCTGAAGACAAAGCTGCTGCCCATGGCGCCCAGGTTCAAGAGCACCGCATTCCGCCGCTTTGCCGAACGGATCAACATCCTGACCGCCAGCGAATACTACAAGGATCTGAACCAGCGGCTGACCGAGCTGACCTCCCGGGTACGGGAAATCAAGTCCATCACCATCGGTGTGAACCTGGACTCCCAGCTCCGTGCGGACAAGGCCGGTGTGCTGTCCATGAACAACGAATACTTCAAGTCCGGGGAACTGCTGGACAAGATGCTCCGTCTGGATTTCAAGTCCGATGAAATGACCTGCATTGCGCCCCTGATCCCCTTCAAGAAGGGACAGTCCGACAACCAGCAGATGGCTCTGGCAAATGCCTTCAACACCGCCATCGGGGATGTATTCCGTTCCTCCATCAAGGCATGGAAAAAGGTGATCCAGATGTACGTTCTGGAAAACACCGACTTCCTGATCCGCCTGATGCCGGAAATTGAATTTGTCACCAAGGCAACCGAACTGCTGCAGCGGCTGAAAGCAAAGGGCTGCCATCTCTGTTCTCCCGTGATCGCACCCATGACGGAAAAGAAGTTCACCGCCAAGGCTCTGTGCAACCCCATCGTGGCCTCCAAGCTGGACGGGCCTGTAATCCCCAACGACTTTACCTTTGATGCGGACGGTATGTTCTACGTGCTGACCGGGCCCAACCGCGGCGGGAAATCCGTAATCACCTGCGCTGTGGGCATTGCTTTCGTCATGGCACAGCTGGGTCTGCCGGTTTGTGCGGACGAATGTGTCATCAGCCCCTGCGATGAAATCTATACCCACTTCCCCACCGGCAGTGAGGATACCATCGACAAGGGACGTCTGGGAGAAGAATGCTCACGGCTCGGCACCATCTTTGAAACCGTCACCGAAGACAGCCTGATCCTGCTGGACGAATCCTTCTCCTCCACCGGTTCCTATGAAGGCGCATATATTGCCGCAGAAGTGCTGCAGGGCTTCTCCATGGTGGGCTGCCGCGGGATCTTCTCCACCCACCTGCACGACCTTGCCGCCTCCGTGGACGAAATCAATGCCGCCTGTCTGCCCAAGGGCGGGGTGAAGATCGACAATCTGGTAGCCGCCATTCAGGAGGGCAGCCGGAGCTTCAAGATCCTCCGGGCCAAACCCGACGGCAAAAGCTATGCCCGGGACATCGCCGAAAAATACGGTCTGTCTCTGGATCATATTCTGGAAAAGGTACAGAAACACTGACATCGGCATATCCTGCATATGCCCACACTATATGAAGGAAGAAAAATTATGACAGAACTTTTGAAACTGCTGGAAAACGACCCCAGACTGACGCCGGAAATGCTCTCCCTGATGCTGGAAAAGGAAGTGGGAGACATCCGTGATATGATCCGCAGATACGAACAGGACGGGGTAATTCTGGGCTACAAGACCCTGATCGACTGGGAAAAGCTGGGTTCCGAACACGTTTCCGCCCTGATTGAACTGAAAATCACCCCCCAGAGAGACCGGGGATATGACCATGTAGCCCAGAAAATCTACAACTATACCGAAGTGGAATCCCTGTATCTGATGTCCGGTTCCTTTGATCTGGCTGTTATGATCGAAGGAAAGACCATGCGGGAAGTGGCACTGTTTGTAGCCGAAAAGCTGGCTACCATCGAAGACGTCACCTCCACCGCCACCCACTTTGTTCTGCGCAGATACAAGGACAAGGGACTGATTTTCGGCGCAATGCCTGTGGATGAAAGAGGAAATATTGTATGACTCCTTCTGAAAATACCGGATACACTCTGGACTACGAAAAAATACTGTCCGGCACCATTCAGAGCATCAAGCCTTCCGGCATCCGTAAATTCTTTGATCTGCTGAACAACATGAGCGATGTCACCGCTCTGACTGTGGGGGAACCGGACTTTGTAACCCCCTGGCACATCCGTCAGGCCGGGATCGAAAGTCTGGAAAAGGGAAAAACCTACTACACCTCCAATGCGGGGCTGGTTTCCCTGCGGGAAGAAATCGCCGCTTATCTGAACCGCCGTTTTGATCTGACCTATGACCCGGTGAAGGAAGTGGTGGTGACTGTAGGGGGATCCGAAGCCATTGATCTGACCATGCGTGCCCTGATCGAACCCGGCGACGAAGTGATCATTCCCCAGCCCTCTTTCGTGTGTTACGGCCCCATCTGCGAAATGGCACACGGGGTACCGGTTTATATTCCCACCAAAGAGGAGAACCATTTCAAGCTCACTGCCGACGAACTGAAAGCCGCCATCACGCCGAAGACCAAGCTGGTAGTACTGCCCTTCCCCGGCAATCCCACCGGTGCCATCATGACAAGAGAGGATCTGGAACCCATTGCCGAAGTGCTGCGGGGAACGAACATTCTGGTACTGTCCGACGAAATCTACGGTGAGCTGACCTATGGACGCACCCATGTTTCTCCGGCATCTCTGCCCGGTATGTGGGAACGGACCATCGTGGCCAGCGGCTTCTCCAAGACCTATGCCATGACCGGCTGGCGTATGGGATATCTGACGGCTCCCGCTCCCATTGCCAAACAGCTGCTGAAGATTCACCAGTACGCCATCATGTGCGCCCCCACCACCTCCCAGTTCGCAGCCATCGAAGCCCTGAAAAACGGGGACGCCGATATTGAGATGATGCGCTCCGAATACAACCGCAGACGCCGTTATCTGGTAAACGGTCTGCATGCACTGGGCATCAACTGCTTCAATCCGGAAGGCTCCTTCTATGTATTCCCGAACATTTCCAAATTCGGCATGACCAGCGAAGCCTTCTGCGAAAAGCTTCTGTATGACTATAAGCTGGCACTGGTTCCCGGCACGGCCTTCGGGGACTGCGGCGAGGGATTCGTCCGGATCTCCTATGCCTACTCCGTGGAACATATTTCCCAGGCACTGGACAGACTGGAAATGTTCATCAAGAACCGGAATTTATAATTTTTGGCAATATCCATGGAAAATCCCCTGGAAAAGTCTGAATTTTTTCCAAAAAAACCGGTTTTTCCTATTGCTTTTTCCGGACTTGTGTGCTATAATAATTCATGTTGATTGATTTTTGTATCCCATAAAACCCATAGACGGAGGTGTACTAGCAATGGCTAAGTGCTGTATTTGCGGTAAGGGTGTTACTTTTGGACACAACGTTTCTCACTCCAACCGGAAGACCAACAGATCCTGGAAGCCCAACATCCGTAAGGTAAAGGCTGTGGTTGACGGCTCCAACGTGACCGTAAACGTTTGCTCCCGCTGCCTGCGTTCCGGCAAGGTAACCCGCGCGTAAGTTTTCAATATCTGATCCAAAAACTCCCGGTTTCGTACTTGGGAGTTTTTCCCTTTATATCAAATGTCCAATCCGTTCAAGCGAAAACCATTTCTCGCCGCAGTATCCTCCGCCATGCCGCCGGATGCACTGGAAACCCTGCGGCACATTGCGGCATCCGTGGTCACCCTTCCTCCGGATCCTGCTCTGCCCGCACCTGTGGCCTCCCATCCGGATATGCTGCTTTTTTCCATCGGTGACGCCCTCGTTGTCCATCGTTCCTATTATGCTGCGGCGCAGGCGGAAATCGACAGGATCCTGGCATACAGCGGTCTGCGGCTGGTTCTGACGGACTGTCCGAGAGGGGCGGTCTATCCGCTGGATGTGGGTCTGAATGCCCTGCTCTGCGGGAAATACCTTTTCGGCCGTACCGACGTGCTGGCACCGGAGATTCTGGCACTGGCGGCGGAAAATGGCATTACCCCGGTGCATATCCGACAGGGCTACGCCGGATGCAGTGGTCTGGTGATCGGAGACGCCATTGCCACAGCAGATCCTTCCCTGACCAGGGCGGCATCTGCCCATGGAATTCCCGTGCTTCCGGCACCAAATGAAGAAATCACACTGCCCGGCTACGACCACGGCTTCTTCGGCGGCTGCGGCGGCGTCTGGCGGAACATGGTCTTCCTCTGCGGCACCCTGTCACCCAATCCGGAATTTTTCAGCAGTCCCCATCTGCGTGAGAAGGCCATATATTTTCTCTCCGCCAGCCCACTGTTCGACTGCGGCGGAATCAAAATATTCCCGGTGCAATCCGGTATCTCCTACTTCTGATCTCTTATAACCGATTGCAAAACTCCGAAAAAACGAAATCCAGCACTTGAAAATGTTCTGTGGTGAGCAGGGTCGGGTCCCTGCGAACTCGCTCTACTATTTCTGGTTTTTTGCAATTTATATATTTAGTGGCAAATGGAATTGCAGATACTATATCCTGTTAAACCAATTCCAAAAGTTTTTGCGGAGCTTTTTTCAAAAAGCGACCCGTTCCCCTATACTAGAGTTTTGCAATTGGCTACTGATCTCTTATCTTTCACACGAGGTTTTTATGTCCGATTTCACTTTCATTCCCGCCCTGCTGCGGAAGGCTTCTTCCATCATGCTGTCCGCCACCCATGCGGAACGGCAGCTTCACGCCAAGGGCGGCAGCCAGAATTTCGTCACCGATTATGATATCCGCACCGAAAACTTTCTCAGAGAACAGTTTGCCCGCCTGCTGCCGGAAGCCGATATGCTGGGGGAAGAATCCAGCGAGACCCACGCCGTACGGATTGCCGAGGGGCTGACCCTGATTGTGGATCCCATCGACGGCACCACCAATTTCATGCAGGACTACCGCCAGAGCTGTATCTCCGTAGGGGTATGCGACAGAGGAACCATGGTATACGGGGCGGTCTACAATCCCTATGCGGACGCCATGTTCACTGCCTCTCTGGGCGGCGGTGCATTCGTGGAAGAAAAGGGCGCACAGGTTTCCCTGCATGTCAGCGACCGGGCACTGGAGGACAGTCTTGTGTTGTTCGGCACCTCTCCCTACTACCGGGACACCCTGGCAGAACCTACCTTCCGTACCCTGTGGGCTCTGTTCCAGAAAGCCAGAGACATCCGCCGTTCCGGTTCCGCCGCACTGGATCTGACCAACATTGCCGCTGGGCGGTGCGATGTATTTTTTGAATACCTGCTCTCCCCCTGGGACTATGCTGCCGGTTCTCTGCTGATTACGGAAGCAGGCGGGAAGATTTCCCAAATGGACGGCACGCCCCTGCGGTTTGACAAACCCTGTCCGGTGATTGCAGGCGGTGCGGCCTACGAAGAGCTGCTCTCCGGCGGGTATCTGCTGTAATCTTCATAAAAAAGTATCCTGTGGATTTCCGGTATCTTTTCAGACACGGAAACACACAGGAATTTTTTATTTATTTTGCATCATCCCCCGGCACATGGACATCAATCTGGGGCATCGGCTCACAGAACAGCCATTCCGGATGGGAAGCGGCGGCTTTCAGCATATCCACAATGCTGTCATACCTTCTGTCTGCCTCAACCCCGGCCAGTCTTCTCACCTTGCCGCTGTGATTGTCGGAGGCAGCATACATGGGCAGGTTATACATTTTCGCATAATGCACTGCCATTTCGTTGTCGAAATCCCGGTTGCTGGCGTTGCAGACCTCCACGCCGTCCACATGCCAGGGCATCAGCCGGATGGTGTCTATATAGCTGGCCTGTCTGTAGGGATGGGCCTGGATCACCATACCGCCATCTGCCCGGACTCTGCCAAAGTACTCCGCCGGTGTCCACTGCATCTGATCCGGATACCGCAGAAGCCAGTCGGTATCCAATCCCAGGATCAGAAATTCCGATCCGCCACCGGCGGCATATTCCCAGCCCAGAAACACATCCATGCCGGTTCCTTTTGCGGCTTCCTTTGCCAGCTCATAGGGACGGACATAATACCGGATCTGTTCTTCAAAGGAAACGTCCCTGGGAATGGAGGTGTTGCCGCGGAAATAGTGATTGGTAATGCAGATCCCGGCGTACCCCATGGCATGGTACACCTCCACCTGTTTGGCCGCAGGGCAGTTGGAACACTTGCTGACCTCACTGGTGTGGATGTGCAGTTCATATTTGTATCCCATGATATTCTCCGTTATATTTCTTTCATTTCCGACGGACATGTTTCCGATCTGCAGAAAATCCATTCCGGATGGGATGCCGCCGTCCGGAGCAGATCCGTAATATTCTCATACCGTCTGTCCGCTTCGATTCCGGCGTATCTGTTCACCCATCCTTCATGGTTGTCGGAGCCGCCGTATATGGGCAGATGATAGTGTGCGGCGTACTGCAGTGCCATATCGTTTTCATCGTCTTCGTTGGAGGCATTATACCCTTCCACCCCGTCGATATGCCATGGCATCAGCTTTATGGTATCAATCCATGGGTACGGGTATCTGCGGAAGGGGTGGGCATGGATCACAAATCCGCCGTCTTCACGCACTTTGGTAAAATACTCCGCCGGTTTCCATTTCAGCTGATCCGGGTATCGCAGGAGCCAGTCGGTATCCAGTCCCAGAATCAGAAAATCCGATCCGCCGCCCAGGGTGTATTCCCAGCCCAGAAACACATCCAGATCCGCTCCAGCCGCCTGCACCGCATGTTCATAGCCGCTGACCAGACGTCTGATCTTTTCTTCCCACGGAATATCCGGTGGAATGTTGTTTGACCCACCGAAAAAGTGATCCGTGATACAGATCCCGGTGTATCCCAGAGAACGGTATACCTCCACCTGTCCGGCAGCGGAACATTCGGCACAGCGGCTGACCTCACTGGTATGGACGTGGAGCTCGTATTTGTACCCCATTATCTGTTTTCCACCACAAACTCGCCGTTCTTCACATATCCGTACCGGCCGCCTTCGTACAGGGTTACCTCGCCGCCTGCTTCTCCGGTGATGGCTGCGGGAGAGATGAATTTATCCAGAAGCCCGATGGGAGCAAAGCCGTTTTCGTAGGGTACGATCACGTACAGACAGTATTCGTCATGGTTGGCAAGGTTCACTTCGATCTTGTCATCCTTCCCCAGGAGAGTCACTCTGCCGGTGAAGTGTTCGTACGCCGCGAAAATTTCTCCTTCCAGTCCGTCCACATCCGCCGGAGAAATGGTGCCGGTCACGGGGGATTCTTCCTTGGATACATTGAACGCCGCTACTAAGCCGCTTCTGCCGTACTTGTTCTGAATCTTCAGAGGAGCACCGCTGGTTTCGGGATCCACAGTCAGGCAGTCCAGGGTAGGTGTACCGGGTCTGTCGCAGCGGAGGATTTTCCCGTCGGCAAAGGCCAGAGGATCCAGAATTTCTTTCCGGGAGCGTTCCAGCTGGTCGCTGACATAAATGGGGCCGCCGCTGATGGCACGGAGCAGGGAGTTCTTGGGACCCTGGCTGTCGTCCGTCCACCACATATCATAGTCGCACCAGTAGAACTGACCCTGAATCAGGCAGTTATAGGTGCACTGCAGGATGTGCTTGGTGAACCAGGGTCTGTTTTCCGGCTGGAAGTCGTCGGAACAGCGGGAAATGGCGGAGGAGGAACGATTCCACATATCCTCGGATGCCATACCCATGCAGTTGATCATGGTGCCGTCGAAGTTCAGACCTACGGATGCTTCCAGACCTCTGTGGTATTCCCGGCATACCTTGCCTACAGTGTCCATGCCCTTGTAGAACCGGCGGTACATACTCTGGTTGTCCACCTTCACGAACTTGGCGCCGCATTCCCGGAAGAATTTATGGTAGGTATTGAAATACTGGAAGGACTTCGCTTCATGCCAGTCTCCCAGAATCTTGCCGTCAATGGATTCCATGGTGGTTCCGGCCAGCTTTCTGTCTGCTTCACTGCCCTTTTCCAGACCCATCCAGTACCCGGTGGTGGGATGCCACATGGCCGGGATCATATCGTATTCCTCCTGCATGGCCTTCAGGCAGTGTGCCAGTCCCTCCGGGAACCGCTTGTAGGAGGCTTCGATGTCGGACATATGGGAGGAATGCATCACCTGAAACATGGAACGGCGATCCTCATAATCCTTTTCATCAAACTGCCGGATCTGTGCCCACATATCGTCCAGAATGGCCCAGCGCACGGGGATCCCTTTCTCCCGGAATTCCCGGCATTTCTGCAGAACCCCTTCTTCACACACATTGGCGGCCGGCATGGCATCCCAGGAGCACCAGCCCAGATACTCGAACACCTCCGGATACCGTCTTTCCGTCCTGTGACGGCAGCCGTTGTTCAGAATGGCCAGCGCCGCTTTTACGCAGTCCTCCGTCAGGGTATAGGGATCTTCCCCTTCCCCGGTGACAAACGCCAGTCCCCTGCAGTCGCACTTTCCGGCAAACCACGACCAGACGGCCGCCACGGCTCCGTCCTCCGTCCCCCGGATCACGCACTTGTAATCCTCGGATACCACCGGTACGTACACCCGCCACAGACTGTTCTGCAGCTTAATGAGCAGATACTGCCCTTCCTGGGGGATCTGGCTTCCCTTTGTACCGAAAGCGGGTCGGCACCAGAATTCGCAGTACCGGTCGTCAGACATAAACTGTGCCCAGTCGCTGTCGTCAATGGCAATCACAGCACCCAGATTTTCGTCCAGCGGCGCTTCTGCCACCGTGTCGGCGTAAACCGCTTTCATTCCCTTGTCCAGCTCTTCCGTGCGGCAGTTCCCGTCCTTCCAGGTTCCGTCCGCCAGCTGATACCGCAGTGTATATTCCATAAAGTTTCCTCCCTATGGTCAGGTTTTGTTGCACACAGTATACCATAGAGGGGTGTGTTTTGCAAGAGATTTTGGGGGATTTTTCGATTCTGTTCCGATTTTCCCTTTTCTGCCCTGCTCTTTTCCGCACACAGGAAAATTTCCCGTCAGAAACGTATAAATCCGGCAGAGGATGGGAAACACTATCCACGGAAAGCGAAATCCATAACGCAGAAAGGAAACCGTGTGCCATGTCAACACTCACCACAAAAAAACAAAACCGCATTCTGTATGTGACACTGACTGTACTGCTGGTGGCCGCCGCCGTACTGTCCGTCCTGACCTTCAATGCCGGCAAGAAAGAAACCGAAAACCTGCCGGAAACGGAAACCAAACAGATCGAACAGACCAGACCGGAAAACAAAGTACCTGACAAAACAGCCGAAACCACTGCCAAAGATAAGGAAAAAGAAGACACCGGGCTCTTCGGAAAAAAAGAGGAAGAGGAAACCGCCGTTCCGGAAACCATCCCGGAAAAAGACAGGCAGAAAACCGATGCTGCAGCAGAAGAAACCGTATCTGCCGCCGCTCTGCCGAAAGAACTGCCCACTTTCCGCTCCCCTGTTGAAAACGGTGTAATCCTCCGTGCCCACAGCGTCACTGTTCCGGTATTCTCCCCCACCATGGACGATTACCGTACCCACTCCGGCATTGACATTGCCTGTGCGCCCGCTTCCCCGGTTCTGGCTGCCGCAGACGGAAAGATCGGCAATTTCTGGTATGATCCCATGATGGGCTATACCCTCTCCGTAGTCCACGGCGGTGATGCTGTGACCAT
>JAFQGY010000088.1 GCA_017415325.1 Clostridia bacterium | reverse complement strand
TGCCAAATCCGCCATTGCCGCTCTGAAACAGGCAAATGCCGGACGGGCCACCTTCTATCCGATCACTACCATCCGCCCGCAGGAACGGGGACGGGAGTTTGACGGAGTAGAAAACGGCATCGGTTTTATCGGGTACGCCGACACACTGGTGGACTGTGACGAACGGTACCGGAACATCATCCGTTCCCAGCTGGCCAGAACCGCTGTGTTTGATACACTGGATCATGCCACAGAAATGGCGCGCCGGAAAAACTGGCGGATCCGGGCGGTGACACTGGACGGGCAGATCATCAATGCGGGCGGTTCCTTTACCGGGGGGCAGTCCAAAAGAGAAAGCGGAATTCTGACCAGATCATCCCAGATCGACCAGATGGAAACCCAGCTGCAGGAACTGGATAAGACCATCCTGACAGCCCGGCAGAATCTGGAAGCGGTACAGAAAAAAGCCGAAGATGCCGCATCCTCCGGAAAAGCCGGGGAAGAAAAGCGGTCCATCCTGACAACCCTGCTGCAGGCGGAAGAATCCCACCGGAAGGAAAACCAGGCGAAAAAGGATTTCATTGCCGGGCTGATTGCCAATCTGCAAAGAGACAGTGCCGCTCTGGAAGAAACCGGAAAGCGCAGTGCTGCTGATCTGGAAACTCTGGGGAAACAGGCAGAAAATCTGCAGACAGAAATTGCAGAAATCAGCCGCCGCAGAGAAGAGATTGCTGTTTCCCGGAACGAAAATGAGGATGAACTGAACCGCTGGCAGAATACATGGCAGGAATGCCGGATCCGTCTGGCTGAGCTGGCAAGAGACAGAGAAAATCTGGATACACTGCTGGCGGACTGTACAGAACGGATCGATGCTGTGACAGAAACCATCCGGAGCTGTCGGGAACATATCGGTACTCTGCAGACGGAAATCTCTGATATGGACAGGCTGATCGCCGAAAAGACAGAAGCCGCCGCCGGTCTGGCAGAGGAAATTGCAGTGCTTTCCGGCAAACAGCAGAATCTGCAGCAGTCCGGTGATGCGCTGGATAAAGAGCTGGCAGAACTGCAGGCAAAGCTGAAGGAACAGAACAGCAAAAAAGAGCTGGTGTACGTGGCGCACAATAAAAACGAAACCCGGCTGAATACCCTGCAGACCGAATATGACAAGATGACCCAGAAGCTGTGGGACGAATATGAACTGTCCTATGCCACCGCCAAATCCTGGACGGAAGAAGCGGAAGTGGCGCCGGTGATGCAGGGAGAACGGGCATCGTATCTCACGAAACAGAACACTCTGAAAAACGAGATCCGTTCCCTGGGGCATGTAAATGTGGATGCCATTGATGAATACACAGAAGTCAAGCAGCGGTATGATTACATCAAGGCGCAGATGGACGACCTGGCGAAAGCGAAGGAAGAGCTGGAAAAGATTCTCGGGAACATTGAAAAAGAAATGAGGGAGATTTTCGTGGATGCGTTCCGGAAGATCAACACCTATTTCGGGCAGGTGTTCCGGGAACTGTTCGGCGGCGGCCATGCGGAAGTGGTGCTGACCGATCCGGAAAATCCTCTGACCTGCGGAATCGATATCAATGCGGCTCCTCCCGGCAAGACCATCAAGAACCTGAATCTGCTGTCCGGCGGGGAACAGGCATTCATTGCCATCGCTCTGCTGTTTGCGCTGATCAAGGTGAACCCGTCGCCCTTCTGTATTTTCGACGAAATCGAAGCGGCACTGGATGAAACCAATGTGGCCAGAGTGGGACGGTATGTAAAGAAATATACGGATGAGATGCAGATCATCATGATCTCGCACCGTAGAGGCACCATGGAAATTGCGGACACCCTGTACGGCGTGACCATGCCCCAGCCGGGGGTTTCCAAGGTGACCACGGTGGATTTCGGTACCAACCGGGATGCGCTTATCAAAACATAATGGGAGAGTACTATGGGATTTTTTGATAAACTGAAAGCAGGTCTGGAAAAGACCAAGAATGCCGTCTTCGGACAGGTGAACGAAGTGGTGAAATCCTTCCGGAAGGTGGATGAAGAACTGTTGGAAGAGCTGGAAGAAGTGATGATCTGCGCCGATATGGGTGCTGCCACCACTGAACGGGTTATTGATGAACTCCGGGACCGGATCAAGTCCGAACGGATCAAGGATGCGGAAGACGTGAAGGTTGCGCTGGCGGAAATCCTGCGGGATATGGTGGGAGAAGGGGAAGAACTCCATCTGGAAACCTCTCCGTCCGTGATTCTGGTGATCGGGGTCAACGGTGTCGGAAAGACCACTTCCATCGGGAAAATTGCCCATCATCTGAAGGAAGAAGGAAAAACCGTTGTGGTTGCTGCGGCGGACACCTTCCGGGCGGCTGCCATTGAACAGCTGGCGGTCTGGTGCGACAGAGCCGGTGTGGAACTGGTGAAGCAGAGTGAAGGTTCTGACCCCGCTTCTGTGGTGTTCGACGCCATTGCGGCTGCCAACAAGCGGAAAGCCGATGTGCTGATTATCGATACGGCCGGACGGCTGCACAACAAGGTAGGACTCATGGATGAGCTGGCCAAGATCAACCGGATCATCAGCCGGGAACTGCCGGACGCTGCCAGAGAAACCCTGCTGGTTCTGGATGCCACCACCGGACAGAACGCGGTACTGCAGGCCCAGAAGTTCAAGCAGGCTGCCGATATTACCGGGCTGATCCTGACCAAGCTGGACGGAACGGCCAAGGGCGGCGCAATTTTCTCCATCAAGGAAGAAGTGAATATTCCTGTAAAATATATCGGGGTAGGGGAACAGATCGACGATATGCAGCCCTTCAATGCCCGGATGTTTGCAGATGCCCTGCTGGCGGAGGATACCAGACTGGCAAAGGATACGGAAGAGGATGAAGAATGATGCGTACTTTTGTGCTTGCTTCCAATAATAAGAAAAAAATTGCAGAATTCGGAACAATTCTCACTTCTTTTTCGTCTGATATACAGGTGCTCCCCATTTCCGCCATTGATTTCCATGGAGACATCGAGGAAAACGGCACCAGCTTCGAGGAAAACTCCCTGATCAAAGCGCTGGTGCCTGCCGGGATGGGATACATCGGTATGGCGGACGACTCCGGTCTGACAGTGGATGCACTGGACGGGGCACCGGGGATCTATTCCGCGCGATATGCGGGAGAGCATGGGGATGATAAATCCAACAGAGATCTGCTTCTGGAAAATCTGAAAACGGTTCCGGCGGAAAAACGGGGCGGTGCGTTCGTGTGCGTGATCACCATGGTATTCCCGGCGGAAACAGGGCTGACTGTACCGGAGAAGTATCGGATTGATGCAGCGCTTGCGGAAAAATACGGTGTGAATCCGGTACAGGTACTGTCCATCCGGGGAGAAAGCCGGGGTGTAATCGGATATGAGGAAAAGGGAGAGGGCGGATTCGGATACGACTGCCTGTTCTGCTGTCCCGATTATAACAACCGGACATTTGCCGAAATTACACAGGAAGAAAAAAATGCTGTCAGCCACAGAGGCCGTGCCATGGAGATTCTGCGGCAGGTGCTGACGGAAATGCGGATCGGTCAGTGAAGGCCGTCTGACAACAGAATTTGGAGAAATAATGGATATGCTGAACAGCAAACAGAGAGCTGCCCTGCGGAGCATTGCTTCCCAGACCGACGCCATTTTTCAGATCGGCAAGGGCGGTGTGAACGAAGCCATGTGCAAATCCCTGACGGATGCACTGGAAGCCAGAGAACTGATTAAGATCAGTGTGCTGGAAAACGCATCTGAAACGGCCAAGGATTTTGCCAATGAAATTGCGGAAGCAACCGGTGCGGAAGTGGTTGCCGTGATCGGACGGAAGATCGTTCTGTTCAAGGAAGCCGAAAAGCCGGAACACCGGAAAATTTCCGTTCAGCTGTAAGAGAAAAGAATGGATCATAAGGAGGGATTCCCATGGAGAAAATCGGTCTGTACGGAGGGACTTTTGCGCCGCCCCATCTGGGTCATGTGCATGCCGCCCGCGCATTTCTCCGTGCGATCCCGGTGGACAGACTGCTTGTTATGCCCACTTTTCAGCCGCCCCATAAAGCCAAAGCCGCCGGCGATACACCGGAAGTACGGTTGGAAATGTGCAGGGCTGCCTTTGCGGGAATTCCCGGTGTGGAGGTGTCTGACTATGAAATCACCAAAGCGGATGTCAGCTATACGGTGCAGACTCTGCGGCATCTGACGGCGGAGAACCGGGAGATTTACATGCTGTGCGGCACCGATATGTTTCTGACGCTGGAAAAATGGTATCAGGCAGAGGAGATATTCCGGCTGGCAAAGATAGTCTGTATGTCCCGGACAACGGAAAAGGAACAGGAAATTGCCGAAACCCATGCCAGATACCTGCGGAAATTCGGGCAGGACTGCATTCTGCTGAAAGAGGATCCTCTGGAAGTATCGTCCACCCGGATCCGGGAAGCCATACGGAAAGGGCAGTCACTGGCCGCTTATGTCCCTGCAGAGGTGGAAGCGATTCTGCGGCGGGACGGACTGTATAAAGGAACGGAATCATGAATATTACAGAAGAAATGCTCACGGAGCTCCGGGAAAGAATTAAGCCCTGGCTTACCGGAAAACGGCTGGTACATACCCTGGCGGTAGAAGAAATGGCCGTGAAGCTGGGGGAACTCTATCTGCCGGATCAGATCTGCAAACTGCGGGCTGCGGCGCTGCTGCATGATATCACCAAGCTGGCGGATACGGAAAAACAGCTGGAATACTGTGCGGCATACGGACTGCCTGTGACGGAAGCGGATCTTCTTTCTCCCAAAACCTTCCATGCCAGAACGGCTGCGGCTGTGGCGGAGAAAGAGTTTGCCGCATATGCCGACCCGGATGTGATCAGTGGAATCCGCTGGCATACTACGGGACGGGACGGTATGACGGTGTTTGAAGCCCTCATTTATCTGGCGGACTACATCGAAGATACCCGTACATTTCCGGACTGCGTGACGCTGCGCCGGTATTTCTATGACGAACTGGAAAAGGCGCATACCCCACAGGAGCGGGAAACGGCACTGAACAGAACCATGCTGCTGGCGTTTGATATGACCATCCGGATTCTGATTGACGAAGGTGCGCCCATCGGCAGAGACACTTTTGATGCAAGAAATTATTATCTGTACAAACTGAAATGAGCTGTCCCCCGGGAGCAACCGGAGAGCACAGACAGGATGACCGAGACAGGATCCTGATATGTCCAAGAATACCCCTAATGAAGATAAGGAACCCTTGACCCCGAAATGTGCAGGCGAACCTGATGACGATATTTCCCAGTATTACCCGGACGGGGATTACGAAAGTATGGAAGACGACGACGAAACCTATCAGGCGCTTTTGAAAAAGAAACAGAAAAACCGCCGAAAACGCGGCAGAATGACCAGATCCCAGCGGGCACTGATTGTCGGGATCTTTATTGTGTATGCCGTGGTTCTGATGGCTGCTGCCTGGATGATTTTCTACAGACCGGAAGTGCCCGGTAAGGAAACGGAAATTCCTTTTGATACCAATCCTGTGGTGCAGGAAACCATTCCCGGCGAAGAAAAAAATCCGGATATGCCGGGAAACCGGGAGGAAAACTCCGGCGGCGAATATCTGGTACAGGACGGCATCTACAATATTCTGGTAGTAGGCCATGACCGGGCGGCATCTCTGGCGGATGTGATCATGCTGGTGAACTGTGATACCCTGAACGGGGATGTCACCGTTATGCAGCTGCCCCGGGATACCTGTGTGGAAAATTTTGTGACGAACAAGATCAATGCTGCGTATTCCACCTATTATAATGCAGCGCTGAAGGAAGCCCACAAGGACGATTCTGTGGATCCGTATCTGATGGCCATGGACGATCTGGCGACGCTGCTGGAACAGAATCTTTGTATCCAGATCCACCATACGGCTGTGCTGAATCTGGATGGTCTGGTGAATATTGTAAATGCCCTGGGCGGCGTGGAACTGTATGTGCCTCAGAATATGTACTATAACGACCCGGAACAGGATCTGTATATCGACCTGAAGGAAGGATATCAGACACTGGACGGGGAGCAGGCAGAAGATTTCGTCCGGTTCCGTTCCGGGTATATGCAGGCGGATCTGGGACGGGTCAATGCCCAGAAGATTTTCATGACAGCACTGCTGCAGAAACTCAAGAGCAGCTTCAGCCTGGCCAATACTTCCACTCTGACCAAGGTGGCGGAAGAAGTGTTCCGGAATCTGCATACGGATCTGAAGGTGTCGGATATTCTGTTCTACGCCAAGTTCTTGATGAAAGTGGATCTGGGTGCCATGAACATGCTGACCATCCCCGGCAATGCGGTGTACGACAGTAAGGGCCATTCCTATTATGTTATCAACCGTGCCGCAACAAGGGATGTAATCAATCGGTATTATAATATCTACGATACGGAAATTGCCGACAGCATTTTTGACCGGAACACCACCTTCTGTCTGGACGATTATCTGCTGGAGCCCTATTACTATGCCGATGCGGAAACCGTTATGGATGAAATGTACAACGGACAGGAAGTGAACGACAATTCCATTGAGATTCCGTGAGGGAGAAAGTATGAAAAAACGATTTGTTTTACTGCTCGCAGTGCTGTGCCTGACGGGATGCGGCCATTCGGCTGACATTGCTGTCATCGGCGGGGCAGACGGGCCTACGGAGATTGTCGTGGGAACGAAAACCGATACGGAAGAGCTGACAGGGATGCCGGAGATTCCCGGTGTTCCCGGACTGCCCGGTACCTTTGCGGAAGGGTGGAAGGCGCAGGACGGGATGGTCTATGTGAAAGCCATCGCAGTCAGCGAAGGTGTCTACCGGAGATATGTGGAGGAAACCGTACAGATTGCCGGATATACTGTTCTGGAACCGGAAATTGTGGAGGATGTCACGGATGACCGGGTGGATGCGGTGCTGTGCGATGGGGAAGAATATTCCATCCAGCTTATGTATACGCCGAAGGAAGAAACGCTGACGGTGACCATCACGCCCAAGGCATGAAAATATCGGAATTTTGTAAGATTTCACCAATTGACAAAACTGCGGAAGTATGGTACACTTACGCTATAGTGCAAATGCGATAACAGGGAAACGGAACGGACGAAACGCCGTACAGAGAACTGCCGGATATGGAGATTCTGTGGAATGGACATATCAAATGGTGCGAGGCAGTGGGTGTGCTCCGGTTCCTCTGGTCCCTCAGCAGCCGATTGGAACATGTCTTGTGACATCAGTACAGTCTGCCGGGTTCCTGCCGTTATACGGGGAAGGCATCATTGTGTGCCGGAGCGGGTAGTATTACCAATCAGAGTGGTACCACGGGAGCAGTAAGCCCTCGTCTCTGTCGGTTTTTCGATGGGGACGGGTTTTTTTTATCCCGGCAGGGAAAACTGTGTCGGGCAGCCCAATCAGAAAAATATACAATAGGAGGAACACATATGAATATGGAAAACAAAGATCTGACTCTGGAAAACGCAGCGGAAGAAGTGACTGCGGAAGAACTGAAGAATCCGGAAGCGCTGGCGGCCTACATTGTGAAGGTTCTGGACAGCAAAAAGGCAAAGGATATAAAGCTCCTCCATGTGGAAAAACAGACCATCATCGCCGATTATTTTGTGATCTGCACCGGGAATTCCCGTACCCAGATCCGTTCTCTGGCCGATGAAGTGGAATTCAAACTCTCTGCATACGATATTGCCCCCTTGCATACCGAAGGAACCGACACCGGGATCTGGGTTCTGCAGGACTTCGGCAACGTGATCGTGCACATCTTTAACGGCGAGTCCCGGGATTTCTACAAGCTGGACAAGCTGTATATGGACACCACCGAGCAGGATATTTCCGGTCTGCTCACAGAAGACTGATCAATCTGCATTTACTATAAAAAGAAGGAAATCATCATGAAGTACGATTTTTCTAGCATTGAAAAAAAGTGGCAGGAAAAATGGGAAGAAGCCGGGATTTTCCATGCTTCCGAAGACCATTCCAAGCCCAAGTTCTATGGCCTGGTAGAATTCCCCTATCCCAGCGGCGCCGGTATGCATGTAGGGCACATCAAGGCCTACTCCGGTCTGGAAGTAGTATCCCGCAAGAGACGGATGCAGGGCTACAATGTGCTGTTCCCCATCGGGTTTGACGCATACGGTCTGCCTACCGAAAACTCTGCCATCAAGTTCAATACCCATCCCCGGATCCTCACCGACCGGAACATCGAAAAGTTCACCTCCCAGCTGAAGAGAGTCGGTTTCTCCTTTGACTGGACCAGAGTTGTGGATACTACCGATGAAGGGTACTACAAGTGGACCCAGTGGATCTTCCGGAAGATGTTTGACGCAGGGCTGGTGTTCCGTGCCACCACGCTGGTAAACTACTGCCCCCACTGCAAGGTAGTTCTCTCCAACGAAGACTCCCAGGGCGGCAAGTGTGACATCTGCCACAGCGATATTATTCAGAAGTCCAAGGACGTATGGTATCTGCGGATCACCGAATACGCCGACAAGCTGCTGCAGGGGTTGGATACCGTTGACTATCTGCCCAACGTAAAGCTCCAGCAGGAAAACTGGATCGGCCGTTCCGAAGGTGCTTTTGTGAACTTTGCGCTGACAAACTGTGATGAAACCCTGCGGATCTACACCACCAGATGTGACACCATGTTCGGCGCTACCTTTATGGTTATTGCTCCCGAACATCCTATCATTGAAAAGTATGCTGACCGGATCGCCAATATCGACCAGCTGAATGCATACAAGGAAGAATGCGCCAAGAAGACCGAATTTGAACGTACCCAGCTGGTGAAGGACAAGACCGGCGTCTGCATCCAGGGCATCGCAGCCATCAATCCCGCCAACGGCAAGGAAATCCCGATCTACATTTCCGACTACGTTATGATGGGCTACGGCACAGGCGCTATCATGGCCGTTCCCGCACACGACGAAAGAGACTACGACTTTGCAAAGAAGTTCGGCATCGATATTATCGAAGTCATCAAGGGCGGCAACATCGAAGAAGCAGCCTATACCGGCGACGGCGAAATGGTGAACTCCGAATTCCTGAACGGTATCCAGACCAAGAAGGAAGCTATTGCAAAGATGCTGGAATATCTGGGTGAAAAGGGCATCGGGGAAAAGGGCGTACAGTACAAGATGAAGGACTGGGCGTTCAACCGCCAGAGATACTGGGGCGAACCCATTCCGATCATCCATTGTTCCAAGTGCGGCATGGTAGGGGTTCCCTATGAAGAACTGCCGCTGCGCCTGCCCGATATGGAAAAGTTTGAACCCGGTGAAGGCGGAGAAAGCCCGCTTGCCAGAATCGAATCCTATGTGAACTGTACCTGCCCCAAGTGCGGCGGTGCGGCCAAGCGGGAAACCGACACCATGCCCCAGTGGGCCGGTTCTTCCTGGTACTTCCTGCGGTATACCGACGCCCACAATGAGAACGCCTTTGCCGATATGGAAAACCTGAAATACTGGCTGCCCGTAGACTGGTACAACGGCGGTATGGAACACGTAACCCGTCACATGATCTACTCCCGTTTCTGGCACAGATTCCTGTATGACATCGGTGCTGTTCCGGTGGCTGAACCCTATGCCAAGAGAACCGCACAGGGGCTGATTCTGGGGCCTGACGGAGACAAGATGTCCAAGTCCAAGGGCAATGTGGTAGACCCCAACGAAGTGGTGGACGAATACGGTGCAGATGTTCTGCGTGTGTATATTCTGTTCATGGGGGACTATGCTTCTGCGGCGCCGTGGAATGAAAGCAGTGTGAAGGGCTGCAAGAGATTCTTAGACCGTGTGGCTGCTCTGCCGGATATGGTCAAGGGTACCGGGGCCACTCCCAAGCTGGAATCCGCCTTCCACAAGACCATCAAGAAGGTTACCCAGGACATCGAAGAAATGAAGTTCAACACGGCCATTGCCGCCATGATGTCTCTGGTGAACGATATTGCCGAAGTCGGTTCCCTGACAAAGGATGAACTGATTTCCTTCATTTCCATCCTCTGTCCCTTTGCACCCCATCTGTGCGAAGAAATCTGGGAAAATCTGGGCGGAAAGGGCTTCCTGGCTACCGCAGAATGGCCCCAGTGGGATGAAGCAAAGACTGTGGACAGCGAAGTGGAAATCGCCGTACAGATCTGCGGCAAGCTGAGAGGTACCATTACCATCGCTGTGGACGCTGCCAAGGAAGATGTAATCGCCAAGGCCAAGGCAGACACCAAGATTGCAGCCATGCTGGAAGGCAAGCAGATTGTCAAGGAAATCTACATCCCCGGCAAGATCGTCAACATCGTGGCAAAGTAATTCTGTCCGTTTCCTGAAAAATCTGGGGAAAATTGCAGATTTCCGCCAAAGAAATTCGCAAATCCTATTGACAAAGGCGGATGAATACTGTATAATATACCAGAGGTAATTCCGTTGGAGTTTCCTCGGTCGCCTGACGCGAAGGGAGGGAAAACGGATGGCAGAAGTAAGAGTTAAGGAAAATGAATCTCTCGACAGTGCGCTTCGTCGTTTCAAGAGACAGTGCCAGAGATCGGGCATTCAGGCTGAACTTCGCAAGAGAGAATGCTATGAAAAGCCCAGCGTAAAGAGAAAGAAGAAGTCCGAAGCTGCAAGAAAGCGCAAGTACAAGTAATTTTCTGTAAGCTTACATGAGGGAATCGGCCCGGAAACGGTCTGGTTCCCTTTTTGCGTTGTTCCATATGGACAAAGGCGAACGGTATATTCCGGTGGAAAACTGGAAAAAGTACAGGAGACATACCAAAAAAATCCCAAAAACACTTGACTTGTACGTGCAGATTTGCTATACTATGAACAAGCGAAATGCTTCGTTTTACTATGACATACCACATATGGAGGTACATATGGAAAAGTTAAAGATTGATTTTATCGGCTGCGGCGGACGGAACGGTGCACACGTACAGAAGTGCATGGCCAGAGACGATCTGGAATATGTAGGTTTCTGTGACGTTCTGGAAGAAAAGGCGCTGGCATATGCCAACAGAATCGGTGTGGATCCGGCAGGCAAGCTGTTCACCAACCACAGAGAAATGCTGGCCAATATCGAAAAGCCCGACGCTGTATTCGTGGCAGTACCGCCCCATCAGCATGGTGACATCGAATTCGCTCTGATCGAAAACGATATTCCCTTCCTGGTTGAAAAGCCCATCGCTCTGGATATGGATCTGATCCTGCGCATCCAGGCTGCTATCCGTGAAAAGAATCTGCTGGTTACCGTTGGCTTCCAGGACAGATACCAGAACCTCACCAACATTATGAAGGACTATATCCAGGATAAGGAAGTTGGTCTGGTTTCCGCTGCATGGTTCGGCGGTATTCCCGGTGTGTCATGGTGGAGAAGAATGGAAACCTCCGGCGGTCAGGTTGTGGAACAGAACATCCACCTGTTTGACCAGGCCCGTTACCTGTTCGGCGAACCTCTGTATGTAAACTGCGCCGGTGCCCGCGGTATCGTTGACGGTGACAAGTACGGTGTTCCCGGATACAATGTACACGACTACTCCTCCGCTGTCATCAAGTTCAAGAGCGGCGTGGTTGCCAATATCTTTACCGGATGCTATGTACAGGCCGGCGGCGGTATGCAGAGCGGTATGAACATCTACTGCAAGGATGCTACCCTGGAATACGCTCTCAGAAGCTGGCTGAAGATCCGTGACGTAAACGGCGAACAGTACTACGAAAGAGGCGACGAACAGACCGGTATTCAGGACAACATTTTCCTGGATGCAGTACGCACCGGCGACCGTTCCAAGCTGCTGACCGACTACCACGATGCAGTGAAGAGCATGAAGCTGTGCATGGCCTGCAACGAATCCATCGAAACCGGCAAGACCATTTTCCTGGACTGAGTCTGTAGGATAAACAATTCTTAAAATATAAGCGGTGTGGCTGTACCCGGTCATGCCGCTTTCTCCATTGGAGGAATCTTATGCATAAAATCCTTTGTTCCACCGGCGCCCTCATCGGCAGACCCAACGGCAGAAACATCCGTCTGCTGGATACCTGTCTGGAAAAGCTCACCTGCGACGGGTATGAGTTCATGATGTACAGCACATGGTACGAGATGCTGGCGGATATTCTGGCGTACCTGCGTTCGCTGCCGGCAGTATTTCCCACCATGCACTGTGAAAAGGGCATCGGGGAACGGATCAGCCGGGGCGGGGAAGAACTGCCGGAAGCATACGATCTTTTTGCCAGAAACTGCGCCATTGCCCGGGAAATCGGTGCGGAGAAGCTGGTGCTGCATCTCTGGAACGGAATAGACTCGGACAGGCATTTCGAACGGAATCTGGAAGCCTGTGGGAAACTGTTGGAAACGGCAGAGGCATACGGACTGCTTCTGACGGTGGAGAATGTTGTCTGCAATACAGAAGATCCCATGACCCATCTGGCAGAACTGGCAAGGGCCTATCCGGATCTGCATTTTACGTATGATACCAAAATGGCAGAGTTCCACGGGCAGATTCCGCAGCTGTATGCGCCGGAAAACCGGGAGGTATGGAACAGGATTGCCCATATGCATATCAACGATTACCGGGGCGGCGTCATGGACTGGGGCAGTCTGCGTACCTTGCACATGGGGGAAGGGCAGATTGATTTTGGGACATTCTTCCGGTTTATCAGGGAAAATGGGTATACCGGAGACTTTACGGTGGAAGCCACCTCCTTTGACGGGGATGGGGTAATTCATTTTGAAAAGCTGAACGAAACCTTCGGCAGGCTGCGGGAGATGCTGGAAATGGCATGAGTGGGGAATCCTTCGGTTATGTGTTCCGGATGGGTGATACTGCATTTGAGAGAAAGATTGGAGAGGGATATATGATTTATTTTAACCCGCTGCCGGGAACACTTGCAGAATTGAAACAGCGTTACAGGCAGCTGAGCTTCAAGCATCATCCGGATGTCGGTGGTTCTGAAGACGCTATGAAGATCATCAACAGCGAATACACAGCGCTGTTTCATGAACTGAAAAGCACATATATCAATACAGATGCAGAGCAATCGTCCGCAGATATAAAGGAAACACCTGAGCATATGATTGTGCTGATGAATTGTATGCTGAAAGCGCAGAAATGGGTGGATGCGGCACAGGAAGAGTATTATGAAGCGGAATATGTGTTCCAGAGTATGGATGAGGGGGAATTGGAGACGGTATGGGAATTGTGCTATGCAGCCGCCCAAAAATATATCATTTCGCTTCTGGTATTCAGAAATATAAGTGTACCCGGAAACACCAGTCTGTTGGATCTGGTTACTCTTTGTGAAACAAAAGGGAAGATTCCCTTGTCCTTTATGTATACAAAATGTTCTGCATTGCTGGAGAAAAATATACATGAAAATGAATACACCGGAAGTTTTGTTGAAAAGGAAGACGCAAAATATATTTTGAAAAGCACCGAGAGAATTGATTATTTCGTGACCAGTTATTATCATGAAATTTTGAACAGAAATATAGAAAAGACGGCATATTTGGAAAAACAGTATTATTTACAGCAGAAAACCAATGAACAGGATTGACATATAGAC
>JAFQGY010000087.1 GCA_017415325.1 Clostridia bacterium | reverse complement strand
TGTTGACATAGTAGCCGTCTTCCCCGGCCATGATGATGGATTCCGCGGCGTTCGTGAATCCTCTTGCCGCATTGTTCACGCAGCAGTGCTGGTATTTTGTCTGCACCTGGGGTTCTGCTGTCCAGTGGCGTCCGGCGCTGCGTACAAAGAATGCCCCGGTCTTACCGTCTTCATAGATTCCCGCCAGGAATGCGTTCAGGAAGGCCTTTTCGATGGCTTCCATGTACTTTGCGCCGCCGGTCAGGGAGAACAGCTCATAGGAAAGCCGCATCCAGTGGATTACGTCGCAGATCTCCGTTGCCGCATTGGGGTGGGAAGCCGCTTCAAAAAACTGTTCACAGTATCCTACGCTGCCCAGAATGTTGGTTTCGTGTTCCTTCACCACATCCCAGAAGATTTCCAGCGCTCTCAGATACCGTTCGTTTCCACTGCAGCGGTACAGCTCGCACAGCCCGTCCAGCGAGGACATCATTTCATATGCCTTGGCATACCAGCCTTCTTCTCTGGAATACCAGGAGGAAACCGGCACACCGGAGAGGGAATTCCTGATCAGGTTGGGCCATTCATCGTCATCACGTTCCCACTGGTCGGCAATATCCATGCAGAAATCGTAATACTTCCTGTCTCCGGTCAGCCGGTACAGCACCAGCATGGGCTTCATAATGGAACAGGGAGCCATCCCGTTCATGGTGCCGATATCCTTCATCCGGCAGCCCAGACGATGTACCTGTGCCACCAGAAAATCCGCCATTTTTACACAGGCATTCAGCACAATCGGGTCATCCAGCAGCATGGCGCATTCCAGCAGGGCCCAGAGGGTGTACTTCTGTCCCCAGACGTTCCAGTTGTAGGGGCAGTCCCAGCCCACATCCCGGCGTGCATCTTCCGGTTTCGGCGGGAATACGCTTTCACTGTTCCGGTAGGTGCTCAGATACCCGTCCGCTCTCTGATAGGACAGCATGGTGTATACGGAGGTGCGGATGTCTTCTTTCAGCTGCGGATCCTTTTTCATCCGGCAGACTCTGGCGGCGGACAGCACCAGCTTTCCCCAGAATTCGCCTCTCCACATTCCGGCGGCATATTCGTCGTCATACTGGTCAAGGAAGCATTCTTCCGCTTCCCGCCAGATTTCATCAATGGCAAATTTTCCTGTGATCCGTTCGTGCACAAAACGGTCGAATCGGGTGCCGATTTCCCCGTCCAGTGTGGCCTCTTCCGGCAGGGGGGAACGGAATCGGTTGGGCATGGCATAGGCTACGATATATTCCATAGATAATCTCCTGTGATCTGTTTTGGGTTTGTTCAATTATACCATTCCCCCATCCGGAAGTCAATTCCAAAATCCTGTTTTTTTCCCGGAAATGCGAATCTCTTGCAATCCTGCCGGTTCTGTGGTATACTGATACCGATAGTATGATGGAAAAGGAAGACAGACATGGTATACAAAAGCGAAGCCTTCTGGCTGGAATATCTGCAGATGATCCGGGATGGAATCACCGCCCCTCTGACCGTCACCGGGAACAGCATGTCGCCGTATCTCATACATCTGCGGGATACCGTTTTTCTCTCCCCCATCAGGGAGAAACCGAAGCGGGGAGATATTGTGCTGTACCGGCGGGACAACGGTGCCTATATCCTGCATCGGGTGTACCGTGTGGAAAAAGATACCTGGACAATGGTGGGGGATGCCCAGACGGTGCCGGAAACAGGTCTGCGGGAAGATCAGCTGCTGGCTGTGGTAACCGGTGCGGAAAGAAAAGGCAGAAGGGAAGGGCCGGGCAGTTTCTGGTGGGAGTTCTTCCGGGTGGTCTGGATCCGGATGATTCCCCTCAGACCGGTATGCCGGAAACTGTACGGGATTTTCGCCGGACAGAAAAAGACAGAAAAATAAACCAATTCTCTTGACAGCACCGGATGGTTGTGATACAATGAAAACAACAGAAAGTACGACAGAATCTGCGTCTTTCTTATGAAAAATTCTGATTCTATCCAATGTAAGGAAAGGAATTTTCCGGTTCAAAGCCGGAATACAGGTAATTCACCATGGCAAAGAAACTGAGAGTCGGCATCATCGGCGCCGGTAACATCGCTACCTCCGCGCATCTGCCCGCATACCAGAAGCTCACCGATCTGGTGGAAGTGGTTGCAATTGCAGATATCGTTCCCGACAGAGCCAAGGCTGCTGCTGAAAAGTATAATATCCCCGCATATTTTGCATCTGTTGAAGAACTGATGGCAAACGTAGACGTTGACTACATCGATATCTGCACCTGGACTGCCGCACATGCACCCGTATGTATCGCCGCTGCCAAGGCCGGCAAGAACATCCTGTGCGAAAAGCCTCTGGCTGCCACTCTGGAACAGGGTCTGGCCATGGAAAAGGCTGTAAAGGAAGCCGGCGTTCAGTTTATGCTGGCCGTGGTTACCCGTTACGGTGCACAGCAGTACAAGTTCCGTGAACTGTACGAACAGGGCGTATTCGGGGAAATCTATGCTGCCAAGTGTCAGTATGTTCGCCGCAGAGGTACTCCCGGCGGCTGGTTCACCGATAAGGAACTGGCAGGCGGCGGTCCCGTTCTGGACATCGGCGTACATGCCATCGACCGTACCTGGTATCTGATGGACAGACCGAAACCGATCTCCTGCTCCGCAGAAACCTCCTACAGAATCGGTAACTACCAGACCAAGGGTGTTGGCCGCTGGTGTCCCTTCGGAGAAGGCAAGGGCGTGTTCGATACTGAAGACTCTGCAACCGTATTCTTCCGTTTTGAAGGCGGCAAGACCATGATGGCAGAAATCGCATGGGCTATCAACGGTCCCGAAATCGCCGGTACCCAGTTGTTCGGTTCCAAGGCCGGCTGTACCTTCGATCCTCTGACCATTTACGGTGAAGACGAAGAAGGCTACCTGTCCACCGTGAAGCCCGAAGTGGAAGGCAACGATTACTTTGCAGAAGAAATCCGCCACTTCATCGAATGCGTAAACGAAAACAAGACTCCCATTTCTCCCATCGATGACGCCGTTACCGTACAGAGAATGCTGGATGCCATCTACAGAAGTGCCGAAGCACACGCTGAAGTTACCATCTGACCATAAAAAATCTTTTGCCTGTGTGTTCATCCGGATGCACAGGCATTTCTTTTTTGGAGGAAAATCATGTCCTATCACGACAGCACCTATATTCGTCCCGAAACGGTAAAGCTGTATGCCAACACAAATGAAGCCTTCCTTGCCGGAACAGTGAAAGGCATCATTCTGGAACTGCCGGGACTGGGGGGCGGTTCCTGCCTGGGCGGTACCATGGATCTGCAGGAATACGGCGCACCTCATGCAAAAGAATTTGCCGAAAACGGAATTGTGCTGGCATACCTGTTCCCGGGTCCCTGGAGCTGGGGGAACCGGGGCGCTGTGCGGATGGCAGATGCGGTGGCGGCGGCTCTGGCGGAAAAATATGACCTGGGAGAGGATTTCCCTCTGCTTGTCAGCGGCGGCAGTATGGGCGGACAGGGCTCTCTGCTGTATGCGGCGGAAACCCGGTTCAGACTGCGGGGGGTGGCGGCGGCCTGTCCCTGTACGGATATTCCCGCTCTGTTTTCTGTCAGACCGGAATTCCCGAGAACCTTTGTCAGTGCGGTGTCCGGATACGATATGCCCCTGGAAGATGCCCTGCGGCAGATTTCCCCCATTCACCGGGTAAACGATCTGCAGGATACGGCGTACTATATCTGCAGCAACAGTGCGGATGAGCTGATTCCGGAAACGCAGATTGATACTTTCGTGGAGGCACTGCAGAACCGCGGTATTTCCGTAACCTACCGCCGGCAGCCGGATACCTTCCACGGCCAGTTTCTGCCGGAAGTCTGGGACGAAATGCACCGGTTTATGCTGGAACGGGTTCTGGCATAACAGTCCCGCTGTTGTTTTTCTGTAGAAATCCGCTATTGCAGCCGGATGGATTCTGTGATACACTATTTCTATCCCAACAGACAGAAAGGAACCATCATCATGACCATCGGTACCAACATCCGGACCCTGCGCCAGAAGCAGAACATGACCCAGGAACAGCTTGCCGAGCTGCTGCATATCTCTCCTTCCGCCGTTTCCCAGTGGGAATGCGACAGAGTTCTGCCCGATGTGACCCAGATTCCCGTACTGTCAGGCATATTCCATGTGAGTGCCGATGTCATTCTGGGAATCGACCGGGAACGGGACAGCGAAAGAATCGAAGAAGCACTGGCAGCTGCCAGAGAACATATCCATGCCGGGGAATTCCGCAGGGCAGCCGAACTGCTGGAAGAAGCCCATCGCCGGCATCCCACTTCCTTCCGGATCATGGAACAGCTGGCCAATGTGCTGGTCTGTGTGTACTCCCGGGAAGGAAAGCGGGAATATGACGATGTGATCCGTCTGTGTCAGAAGATTCTGGACGAATGCACCGACAGCATGCTCCGGTACCGGGCACTTGTCACTATGGCACAGGCATACAGCTATGCCGGAAACCGGGAGGAAATGCGCCGGACAGCCGACCAGATGCCGCCCATGGAGTATTCCAGAGAAGCATTCATGCTGTGGCACTGGGATATGAAAGGCAAAGAAGGACTGGAAAAACGGCAGGACTATCTGTATGATATGCTGATCGGACTGACGGAAGTGATGGGGATTCTGCCCGGAATGCTTTGTGACGACGGCAAACCGGTATATTCCCACACGGAACGGATCACGATGTACGGGCAGATTGTGTCGCTGATCGAGCTGCTTTTCCCGGATGGAGATTACTGTTTTCTGGCACAGGAAGCGATTGTCGCCTGTTCCATGCTGGTGAATATCTGTATGCACCGGGGGGACACGGAAGATGCAATCCGCTGGCTGCAGAAAGGCGGAGAATTTGTCCGGTATGCGGATACCTACTGTCCCGATGCTCCCCACACATCCCCTGTGCTGAAGGGATACGGACAGCACGGATGGATCCGGGAGAACGGACAGAATAAAAGCGATGAACTGCTGCAGTATCTCAGAGAAGATCCGGATTCCGCCCCCATCCGCAATGATCCGCGGATACAGGAACTGATGAAAGCCCTGGAGAAAACGGCTTCTGCTGAATAAAACACCGGAGAGAGGATTTCCAAAATGGGATGCTCTCTCTTTTTCATAGGAAAATGTTGTTGTTTTTATGAAAATTTCCCGGATGCAGTTGTATTTTCCGGGATTTTCCTGTATACTGTGGAAAAAGAATTCCAACAGAAAAGAGTGTGACAATATGACCGAGCGGCTGCGGCGGGCACTGACCACTAAATTCCCCCTGCGGATGAACGAAAACGGAACTTTCCGGGTGCTGTGTGTATCCGACTTCCATGCCCCATGCGGCAGAAGATGGGATCCCCGGCTGAAAGCGGCGCTGGATGCACTGGTGGATGCCTGCCATCCCGATCTGGTTTTTATTGCGGGAGACCTGACCCACGATGACGAAGGGGTGGGATCAGAGGAGCTGCTGCACGAATACATGGCGGATGTTATGGCGCACACGGAAGAACTGGGCATTGCATGGGCGCACATTCCCGGCAATCACGACAGAGAAGAAGGCATCCCGCCCCATGTGTTCATGGCTTTTCCGCATTGCCTGTCCGAACGGGGGGACGGGGATCTGGACGGATACGGAACCTATCTGCTGCCCGTGTGGCCCCATGACGGAAACCGGGAGAACGGCCCTGCCTGCTGTGTATGGGCATTTGACACCCACATCGGACTGGGGCATTATGGGGATAAACTGGGGCTGACACCGGACTGTGACCTGAACCTGCCCCATATGCATACCGGATTTTCCCACGATGACGGCGTCCATTTCAACCAGACAGCATGGTACTGGGACATGTCTGCGGAAATGGAGTCCCTGTACGGCAGAAAAATCCCCGGCATAATGCTTTTACACCGTCCGCCCACGGAAATGTATCTGGTGGGAAAGAACCCCTCCATGACCGGACTGACAGGGGGAATACGGGAGGAAATCGGCGCATCGGACATCAATACAGGTCTGTTTGCCGCTGCTTATGAACGGGGAGACATCCGTGCCATCATCAGCGGTCACGACCATATCAACAACTGTGCGGGAACCTATCTGGGAATCCTGCTGGCGGAAGATGCGGGACTGGGGTATGATGTGTACGGTGACGACGATCTGCGGGGCGGCAGAGTGATCGAATTTTTCGCCGACAAACCGGACAGTGTGCATTCTTATCATATCTATGTACAGGACTGCATCACCGAAGAAAAACTGTGTCAGGCACGGGAGGAAAAGGTATGAATCACTGGTTTGCGGAAAGAATCGATATACCCGGATCCCGGATAAAATGCCTGCTCCTCCACACCATTCTGGCGAACCGGGAGAATGTCGGTGTCTGTGCGGCAAAGCTGGAGAGAATCCTGCGGGAAACCGGACCAGATTTTGTACTGCTGGCCGGTGACATCACCGAAAATCAGACCGATGCGGGAGAACTGGAAACGCTGCTGCGGACATTGCTTGTCCCTGTCACAGACCGGAATCTCCCCTGGGCACATGTTTTCGGAGACAAAGACCGGGTACATGCGCTGGACGGAGAAGCACAGATGGCAGTGTACCGGAAGATCCCGGGATGCCGGAGCGCTGCGGGAGAAGAATCCGTACCCGGCTGCGGGAACTATATCCTGCCGCTGTACCGGGGAGGGGAGCCGGAACCGGCATTTCTGCTGTGGTGCATGGACACCCACGACCATGTACAGAACTACGAACAGGAGTATGGTTCCACTACCCGCGCCAGACTGGCCAGCCCTCTGTACACGGAATACTATAATGACGGTATCCGCTTCTGCCAGACCATGTGGTACCATCATACCGCACTGGCGCTGGAAAAACAGTACGGCAGAAAAATACCGGGGATGATGTGTTTCCATATTCCCACCCCGGAACATGTGCTGATTCCCCAAAATCAGGGGCTCACCCGGATGCAGGGGCAGCAGGGGGAAGCGGTATCCTGCCAGACCGTAAACAGCGGGATCTTCTCTGCGG
>JAFQGY010000086.1 GCA_017415325.1 Clostridia bacterium | reverse complement strand
ACTATGCCGACGGAATCGTCAGAAACAGCCATTAAGCCTACAGAAGTTGTTGAATCATATGCAGAGAAAGAGCAAACAGCCATAAAGAACTTGGTAGATATAGGGGTGGGAGGTCTCGGAGGGTAGGGGAGGGAGGACGGAGTGGCGCCTGAACACCGATCTCCTCCCTCCCCTATCCTCTGAGTCCCGTCCGGAAGGACACCCCCTCGAAGGTCTTCGAGAATACTAACCCGCTGTAAGCAGAAGCAATATCAAAAGCCCTCTTCCCCTTTTATGGTCATAGAAAAAACACCCCGCTGTAGGCCAAACGAAAAAAGAAACTGTGATAAAGCAACTGTGATAAAGCAGCTGTGATAATGAAGAAATTCGCAGAAGCCCCCGGATACCCCAAAAACTTCTGCGAAAATCAAATCATATGTCAGAAATACAATATTACTTCAGAGAAATAGCAGCCTTGGCCTTGGCAGCGATGGAGGCAGCATCCAGACCGAAGTAGGATACCAGTTCCTTTGCGGGACCGGAACGGCCGAATACATCCTGTACGCCTACACGCAGAACGGGAGTGGGCTTCTTTTCAGCCAGGCATTCGCATACAACTCCGCCCAGACCCCCGATGATGTTGTGTTCTTCACAGGTAACAACGGCACCGCAGCGGGCAGCTTCTGCAACAACCAGTTCTTCGTCCAGAGGCTTGATGGTGGAAATGTTGATTACGGAAGCGGAGATGCCTTCTGCAGCCAGCAGTTCTCTTGCGGCCAGAGCCTGTTCCACTTCGATACCGGTGGCGATCAGGGCAACGTCGTTACCGTCGGCCATCTTTACGCCCTTACCGATCTTGAAATCGTAGTCAGCGCCGAAATAGGTGGGAACGGCCATTCTGCCGAAACGCAGGTAAACCGGACCGTCGTGTTCGATGGCAGCCTTTACAGCCAGTCTGGCTTCGGTGTCATCGGCGGGGTTCAGGATTACCATACCGGGAATGGTACGCATCAGAGCGATGTCTTCGTTGCACTGGTGGGTTGCGCCGTCTTCCCCAACGGTGATACCGGCATGGGTTGCGCCGATCTTTACGTTGTTGTGGGGATAGCCGATGGCGTTGCGGATCTGTTCAAAGGAACGGCCTGCAGCGAACATGGCGAAGGTGGAGGCGAAGGGGATCTTGCCGCACAGGGACAGACCCACAGCTGCGCCGATCATGTTGTTTTCGGCAATACCGCAGTCGAAGAAACGATCCGGGAAAGCCTTCTTGAAGGTACCGGTCTTGGTGGCAGCAGCAAGGTCTGCGTCCAGAACGACCAGATTCTTATAGATAGCCCCAAATTCGGCAAGCGCCTTACCGTAGGACTCACGGGTAGCAATCTTATCAGCCATTTTCGTCATTCCTTTCCTTTATGCCTTCAGATCGTTCATGGCGATCTCGTACTGTTCATCGTTGGGAGCAGCGCCGTGCCAGGATGCCTGGTTTTCCATGAAGGAAACGCCCTTACCCTTGGTGGAGTGGGAGATGATGACGGTGGGCTTGTCGGTGCAGGCTCTTGCGGCCTTGTATGCGGCTTCGATGGAGTCAAAGTCGTGTGCATCGCATTCCACAACGTTCCAGCCGAAAGCTTCGAACTTCTTGTCGTAGGGAGTGGGGTTCATAACGTCGGTGATGGCGCCGTCGATCTGCAGACCGTTGAAGTCAACAAGCCAGCACAGGTTGGACAGCTTGTAGTGGGCGGCAAACATAGCTGCTTCCCATACTTCGCCTTCCTGGGTTTCGCCGTCGCCGAGGATGGCGTAGATGCGGCGGGAGTGGTTGTCCATCTTGGAAGCCAGTGCCATACCGCAGGAAACGGATGCGCCCTGACCCAGGGAACCGGAGGACATGTCAACACCGGGGGTGTGCTTCATGTCGGGGTGACCCTGCAGATAGGAAGTGGTGTGACGGAAGGTCTTCAGGTCTTCCACGGGGAAGTAACCGCGGTTGGCCAGAGCTGCATACAGACCGGGTGCGCAGTGACCCTTGGACAGAACCAGTCTGTCTCTGCATTCGCAGGTGGGCTTGGCGGGGTCGATGTTCATTTCTTCGTTGTACAGGTAAGCCAGTACGTCAGCGATGGAGAGAGATCCGCCGGGGTGGCCGCTCTTGGCAGAGTGAACTGCTTCGATGATGCCGATCCGGATCTGGCGGGCGATCTCAGACAGTTCGCTTTTTCTTTGCATGTCCATAATAAGACCGTTTACGGTAAAAACCGCGCCTTTCATGAAATTTTCATAACATGTATAGTTATCGCTGAATCAATCGGGTTTTTGACCGGAAAGGCTTTCGTTTCAGGACTTTCGGGTCAAAAACAACCTTATATCAGTATAACTATATTGTACCGTTTTTTGACCGGTTTGTCAATGGATATGGGAAAATGTCCGGTGAAGAAAGTGTGAAAAAATCGGGCAAAAATCAGCTGCGGTGTGTATCAATCCAACATAATATTGCATCATGCTGTGCTTCTCCTGATGCAATCTGCAAACCGAGTGCGATCAGTTCCGCCTGGGTATACTGTATGGAGATATGATTCAGCCGCAGGGTCATGAGCATCGCCAGAATCCCGATCCGTTTATTTCCGTCCACGAAGGCGTGATTGGACACCAGACCGTATGCCAGTCTCGCCGCTTTTTCCGGAACCGACGGGTACAGTTCCACACCGCCGAATGCCGCCTCCGTACTGTATACGGCAGACTCCAACAGGGAAATATCCCGCAGTTCTTCGGATCCGCCGGTAGTTTTCACCAGTTTCCTGTGCAGCCGGAGGATTTCGTCTACGGTCAGCAGAATCATTTTGCCAGTTCCAGAAATGCTTCCATATTTTCTTCCAGCAGAGCATCCGCCGCAGCATCAACCATCTTCCGCCGCAGCTCCATCATTTCCTGTATGGCATCATACTCCGCAAAATCCACCACCACATACCGGGGTTTGTTATTCTTCAGGATCACGGCAACGCCTTCCTCATCCACCACACGTACAACTTTGGAAAAATTCTGGTTTGCTTCTGTCATGGCAACCAGTGCATTGGTATTGATATTCATAGGTGTCTCCTCTTTCAGATTCTTCTGTGTATAGTATATCACAAAGTTAGGATAAATGCAACCTATATTTTGTGCTATCCAAAAAGACCGGCCCCTGCCCCGCATTCGGACAGCACAGCCGGTCTTTGTTTCTGTTTTGGCAGATTATTCCGTAAACTTCTTCCACTTCTTTGTCAGGCACATGCAAAGAAGCATCCCCGCGCCCGCCGTTACCACCCAGGAACCGATGGTGAAGTACCACCCGAACCGGTCGGACAGCCAGGCGAATCCATAGGTGGATGCGGCCGAGCCGATGTAGGTAAAGGCATTCAGCAGTCCGGACATGGTGGAAATCTTGCCGTAGCGGGCAAAGTGGATGGGTGCTCTGGTGATCAGCATCAGGTTGACACCGTGCATGCAGGCCGTGATCAGGGACATCAGAATCACCGTCAGCACCACACTGCGGGAGAACAGGGGCAGCATCAGCACGGAGCACACAAACCCGATGCCGAAGAAAATTGCCGCACAGAGCACTTCGTTATGGAGCCTGTCCTGCACCATGGCGGAGGCCTTGATGCTCACAATGGCAAACAGCGGCAGCACCACCCCGGTGAGAATGGATACCGCATTGGGCAGTGCAAAGGTGTCGGAGATCAGGGAGGGCATCCAGGTGGTCAGGCCGTCCCGCAGCATCCCCTGGAGGATAATACAGCACAGGATCACCACCAGTCCGGAAGCGGCCATCATCTTTTTCAGCGGCACCTTTTCGGTTACGGTCTGTACGGCGGCGCCGGATTTTTTATGTCCCTGTCCGTCGTCTGCAGCATCCGGTGTGGGCAGCGTGCGGGTACCCAGGAACCAGAAGGCCACCATGGCAAACCCGGCAATCCCGGTGACATAGAAAATCAGGTTCCAGCCCGAGACGGCAATGCAGATGGGGGAGAGGATGTATACGAAAATATTCCCCACGGAGGAAGCGGTGGTCACGGCCACAACGGCGTCGTTATAGTCTTTCCCGGACAGGTGCTCGGCCATCAGGCGTACCAGCGGCGGCCAGAACATCGCCTGTGCGAAGCCGTTGATGCCCCACAGCACGATCATGGCAGTGATGTTCCCGCCCATCAGCGGCATGGAAAGATTGCAGACAGAGGTGGCGCAGACCCCCATCAGGATCATGTACCGGGGCGCAATATAGTCTCCCAGCACACCGCAGATGATCTGCCCGATGCCGTAGGTGAGAAACGCCGCCGTACCCACAAGACCTGTCACATCCTTGGTGGTGCCCAGGGCTTCGGTGATTTCGGAAATGGCGGAGCTGTAGCTGTTCCGGGTGATATAGCTGACAAAATATACAATGGCACACAGCGCAATGAACGCAGAGGCCTGTTTCGATCGTTTCTGGTGCATGGGAATACTCCTTTTTTGGGAATACTGTCGGAATGCCTATAATGGGAAAGTATACCACCGAATCCCGGGAAAGTCAAGGCGAATTCAGAATTCAGAATGCAGAAATCAGAATTGCAGTACAGGGTAAAGGTTTTCGTGCTTCTGTGAAAAATCCTGCGGCTTTGCACCGATCATTCTGCATTTATCTGCAGGCTCCCCGTGCCGTGATCTGCAGTCTGTCCACGACCTTCTCCCCGTCCACCACGTAGATCCGGTCATGCAGATTTACCGTGGAGCAGCAGTGCCCCGGGATAAGCCGCACTCCGGTTCCCACCGACAGCTTCCGGTTCGGATCATGCGGCACTGCACCATGCAGCTGGAAGTGTTCCTCGCTTGCCACAATATGATCCACGTCCATCCCCACCGGGTCGGGCATACCCTGATCCACACCGCAGGATTTCACCCCCGCATCCACCACAGTCAGTCCCTCTCTGGCGCTTACCACTGTGGACAGCACCGTCAGCGCATTGCCGAAGGGCAGACCCAGATTCCGGTAGGTAGCGTCCATGAACAGGTAGCTTCCCGCCTGCAGTTCGGTGTACAGGCCTTCCATGGCTTTGATGGCCGCTGTACCGGTACTGCCGCCGGACACCGTTTTCGCAGGTACCCCGGCAGAAGCCAGCAGGGCCAGCAGAGTCCGGATTTTCGCACCGTTTTCCTTTGTATACCGCCGCCGTTCTTCCGCCGATTCCATATGGGACACATGCCCCGCATAGGCCTGGATCCCGTCAAAGCGCAGATGGGAACAGCCGGCAATCCGCTTTGCCAGTGCCACCGCTTCCGCAGGATCCGTCACCCCGCACCGCTGCATACCGATTTCGTATTCCACAAGACAGTGCACCACAGTCCCCGCTTCCGCCGCAGCCTTTTCCCACGCGTCCACATTTTCTGCGCAGTCCGCCAGCACCGTCAGCCGGCAGTCTCCCGCCAGAGAAGCGCCCCTTCGGATTTTCGCCGGATCTGCAATCTGGTTGGCGATGAGAATATCCTCAATCCCGGAATCCGCCAGATCCAGTGCCTCGTCCAGCTTGGCGCAGGTCATCCCCACCGCTCCGTCGGCCATCTGCATATGGGCAATGGCAGCGCATTTGTGGGACTTATAGTGGGGACGGAGAGCAAGGGATGTACCTTTCAGCAGATCGGACATAGCTTTCCGGTTGGCCTGAAATACGGACAGCTCCAGCAGCAGGGCAGGGGTGGGGAGGGTGTGGATGGTCATGATGGGACTCCTTTTCGGAAAGTAAGAGATAAGAGATCAGAAATAATTTTCTATAGTATACCGGATTCGGGCTGGGAAGTCAAGAGATATACACGGACAGAACAGTTGACAAATCATGAAGAATCGGGTATAATGAAATCAGCCTGAGAGAAGGGGGAAGTGTCATGAGCGAAAGAGAAATTCTTGCCAATCTGATCGAAAAAGTACCGGCATACAAGATGCCCTATGTGATCGGATACATTCAGGGCCTGCTGGCCGACGAGGCACTGGACGATCTGTTCTGCCGGAAGCTGGGCGAAGATACGGAACCGGAGCCAGATGACGATGAACTGATTCCGGAAGCGGAGGTCATGCGGATCTGCGGGGTAAAACCGGATGAAGTATGAAATTCTGTATAAGAAGAAGGCACTGAAATTTATCCAGAAGCAGCCTCCCGAACAGCAGAAACGTATCATCCTTGCCATTTCCCGCCTGCCTTTTGAGGGAGACATCAAGCCTCTGGCAGGAATGGAAGGGGAATTCCGTCTTCGAGTAGGCGATTACCGCATCAGATACACCGTAGACCACGGTCGTCTGATTGTCACGGTGATTGATGCCGGAAACCGCGGTGATGTATACAAATCATAACTACAGGAGCCCGTAAGGGTTCTTTTGTTTTTTTGCAGCAGCGCATCTCTTACTTCGTACTTCTTATTTCTTATTTTCCCTTGACATCCCGTTTCAAAAAAGGTATAATTATATGATACTTTGAGCAAGTTTTTACAATAGCGGAGGAAGATACGTGAGCCACAATATTGCCGGAGCAGCGGATTTCGTCCGGGCGCTGGAGGAAGTTCTGCCGGAGCTTTCCAAAGGGCAGAAACGGATCGCCGGATACATTCTCGAAAACTACGACAAAGCTGCCTATATGACGGCACAGACCCTGGGGGAAACCGTGGGCGTATCGGAATCCACCGTGGTGCGTTTTGCCACCGAGCTGGGCTTTGAAGGCTATCCCCAGCTGCAGGCACAGGTCCGGGAAACCGTGCGGGTGCGGCTGACCACCGTACAGCGGATCGAAGCCACCAACGACCGGATCAGCGACGAAAATGTCCTTGCCACCATTCTGCAGAACGACGCCGACAAGATCCGGGCCACCCTGGACACCATCGACAGAGCTGCCTTTGTCCGGGCGGTGGATCTGATCCTGAACGCCAAGAACATCTATATCATGGGCATGCGCTCCTCGGCGATTCTGGCGGATTTCATGTACTATTACTTCGGGCTGCTGTTCGACAACGTACGTCTGATCCGTCCGGCCAGCGGGAGCGAAATGTTCGAGCATCTGATGAAGGTGCACTCCGACGACGTGATCATCGCCATCAGCTTTCCCCGGTACACCACGGGCATTGTCCATGCGGTGGAATACGCCCAGAAAACCGGTGCCAAGGTCATTGCCCTCACCGACAGCAAATCCTCTCCCATTGTGCCCTACGCCACGGAAACCCTTGTGGCCAAGAGCGAAATGGCCTCCTTTGTGGATTCCCTGGTGGCGCCCATGAGCATCATCAACGCCATCATCGCCTACATCGGCAAGAAGAAGCAGGAGGAAGTGACGGAGACGCTGGGCAGACTGGAAAATGTATGGAAGGAATACAATGTGTATACCTCCACGGAAACAGATAAGAGATAAGAAGTCAGAGATAAGAAATATATTATGAAGAAAACCATTGCAGTCATCGGCGGAGGGCCGGCGGGGATGATGGCGGCATATACGGCTGCCTGTACCCTGCGTAAGGCTATGGCCGATGATGTGGACGTACTCCTGTACGAACGGAACCCCATGCTGGGGAAAAAGCTGCGGATCACCGGGAAGGGCAGATGCAACGTCACCAACAACTGCACCCCTGCCGAGTTCCGGGAAGCCGTCACCAGAAACCAGAAATTCCTGTACGGTGCCTCCTCCCGGTTCACCTCCGCCGACACCATGGCGTTTTTTGAATCCTTCGGGGTGCCGCTGAAAACCGAACGGGGGCGCAGGGTCTTTCCCGTATCCGACAAGGCGGCGGATATTGCCCTTGCCATGGAACGGGCGCTGACGGAAGCCGGTGTGCGGGTATACAAAGGCGTGCGGGTCTCCCGGATCGAGATGCCAGGTCCGGACACCCAGGGGGATATTTCCACCGGAGACGGGGAATACTGTCCTGTACGGATTCTGGCGGGGGACAGATGGGTTTCCTGTGATGCCCTGATCGTGGCCACCGGGGGGGTATCCTATCCGGGTACAGGCTCCACCGGGGACGGACACCGGATGCTTGACGGACTGGGCATTCCCGTAACGGAACTGAAGCCCTCTCTGGTACCCATTGAAACAAAGGAAAACACAGCGGAGCTCATGGGGCTGACCCTGAAAAACGTGACCCTTTCCGCCTGCCGGGGAGAAAAGAAGATCTTTGAGGAACAGGGCGAGATGCTGTTCACCCATTTCGGACTGACGGGACCTCTGGTGCTTTCCGCCAGTGCCAATATGCAGAAGGGCAGCGTCACGGACTACCGGCTGTTTATCGACCTGAAACCGGCGCTGACCGAAGAAGAGCTGGACAGACGGCTGCTTTCGGATTTCGCCAAATACAGCGCCCGGGATTTCTGCAATTCTCTGGACGATCTTCTGCCGAAACGGCTGATTCCCTGGGTGATCCGGGTGTCCGGCATACCGGAGCGGTGCAAGACGGCTTCCATCACCAAAGTACAGCGGCAGAAACTGCTGACAGCCCTGAAGGCTCTGCCCTTTACCCCCACAAAGTTCCGTCCTCTGGAGGAAGCGGTGGTGACCTGCGGCGGAGTGGAAGTATCGGCGGTATCCCCGAAAGACATGATGCTGAAAAAACACCCGGGGCTGTTCTGTGCCGGGGAGCTGCTGGATCTGGATGCCTACACCGGCGGATACAATCTGCAGATCGCCTTTTCCACCGGGGTGCTTGCGGGACAGGGAGCGGCGGAATTTGTGACAGGTAAGAAGTAAGTAAATGATGATTAACTTGTTTTTTATCAAATTTGAAAATACTGTAGGGCGGGATGCCTTCACCCATACTTGGGTGGCCCGCCGCCGTGAAGTTTGGTATTCTACCAGACAACACAGCAATACAGAAGGTTTTGCGAAAAAAATCGTATGTTTACCGGACAGAAACCCGCCTCTTGCATGACTTTTGTCGGCGGGATGAGGGCATCCCGCCCTACCGTTTGTCAACCGACAGCGGTATAGAGTTAATCATCATTTACACAAGAAGTAAGAACTAAGAAACAAAGGAACAGATATGGAATTTGGGAAACTGAGAGTAGCCATTGACGGCCCCAGCGGT
>JAFQGY010000085.1 GCA_017415325.1 Clostridia bacterium | reverse complement strand
GTGGGGACAGTCGGAGGGGACACCGCCGTGCATATTGTCCAGTTGTGTGCGGATGTACGCATCAAACAACCAGTTCAGTTCCGGTGAGCTGCTGGTAAAACCGGAGGTAACAGGCACATCACTGTGAACCACAGAAACGGACGCAGCTTCTCCCTCCCCCAATACTTCAAAATACCGGAAGGCGTGCCATACAAAAGCGGGTGTAAAGAAATGCTCTCTGCCGTCACCGATGAAGATGTCTTCCATAATCTGGGGTTTTCCGGAAAGACCTTTATATCCGCTGCCGGTTGTTTCGAAGGAAAGTTTCCCCTCATGGAGATTTTCCGCAAACCGGATATGCACTTCCGCACCGGCTGTGGCAGAGGTATGCAGCGTGACAAAACCGCTGATATTTTCTCCTGCATCATACAGCTTTCTTCCCGGTTCTTCCGACAGCAGCAACGGCTGGATCTGACGAATCACCCGATCGGGCGGTGCGTCTTCGGGAGTCAGCTGTGTATCTGGTAATTCTGTGACAGTGACCTTCCCCCAGTGCCGTTTTTCTTCCGGTTCCAGCCGGGCATCATATGTTTCTCCATAGAAAAGCTGACTGGCAATGAGAGCACCTGTATAACAACTTTCCGTTCCGTCCGAGAGCAGCACATGTTCCCCGGCAGTATCCGTGACTATGGCAGCATATACGGCACCCAGCGCATTGCCAAAAGCCATATGCCCTTCCGCAATGCGTTCTGTCTGGCGGTACCAGCCGTCACCAAGAGCAATTTCCAGACGGTTCTCTCCGTTCGTCAGATATGGCGTGATGTCGTACACAGCGTAGTAACAACGATATGTAAAGGTATCCTGCAACGGATAAATCCAGCTGGCAGGATCACGGGGACAGAAAATACTGTTGGACGGGCGGAAATATTCCTGATTTACACGTATTCCGTTGACATACAAATGGTAAAAACCCAGTGCGCTGAGTGCAATTTTTCCACCGGTCGGTGAATCTAAATGCAGTGTGCGCCGGATCACGGGGGCTGCGAAATCGGCAGGACAAAGAATCCATGCCGCAGAGTGGATGGCAGTGTCAGGACAAGTCTGCATAGATTGGTACCCTTTCAGCATTTTACGTAAGATTGCTGTTATTCATTATAATAGAATTCGATCAGAGATGCAAGTCCCGTTTCATATGTTTTTTGTTCCGTTCATAAACAAATGGATCCGCGGTACGATACAGGACCGGGAGGAGCATCAGTATCCTCTGCCTGTTTTCTTGTATTTGTAGTAGATTGTAAGGAACTTACTGCCGGTTTCCGGACAGGACTTCTGTTGCAGTCAGCGCAGGATTAACGTACCTGCAGTTTACCATCACGCACCTGTACTTCAAAGGTATCACGGATATCCATGCAGGAGGTACCCACCGAAATGGTATAATCCCCGTCATGCATACCATATACCATTCTGCGATTATAATAACAGAAGGCTTCACCGGGAATTTTTATGACAACGGATACTTTTTCTCCGCGCCTTACTTCGGTACGCTTGTAGCCTTTCAGCTCGATCTTCGGCATGACCACATCGCAGTTTCTGCCGGACAGATATACCTGTACAACCTCTGCACCGTCGAAATGTCCTGTGTTTTCCACAGACAGCGATACGGTAAGTGTATTTTCTGCTGTTCGATACTGGAAATCATCCAGTGCAAAGGTTGTGTAGCTCAAACCATACCCGAAGGGATACAGAGGCGAACCATCGTTTTCTACATATCCGTACCCACGTCCCGAAGGCTTGGCGGAATAGAACAACGGAAGCTGCCCCACACTTCTCGGGAAGGTGATCGGGAGTTTGGCACTGGGGTTTACATCCCCGAACAGGATTTCGCAGATGGCCTGTGCTCCCTGTTCTCCGGGATACCATGCTTCCAGAACAGCCCCGCATCCGTCGATCCATGCGGTCATGTCAATCGGAGCACCATTGAGAAGCACCACCACCGCATTGGGATTGGACATCGTCATTCTGCGGATACTTTCTTCCTGGTTGGTCTTTACTTCCATCTCATACTTTCCGACAATGATGGCACTGTCATCCTTCTGTACTTTCTTTGTGACACCAGGCAGACGGATATCCGAGCGATCCATTCCCTCGCCTTCCACCACAGTGGTCATATACACGGCGGCATCGCAGCGGGCAGCAATTTCTTCTATTTTTTCATCTTCGGCAAAAATCACCTCAGCGTATCCGTCCAGATATTCACGCAGATACTGCAGCGGTGTTTTGGCATCTTCTGCCGTCCATTCCTTTCCATAAGGACCCGAATAGTTTTTTCCTACCGGCAGCACATCAGCCCCTGCGCCGAACACTGCAATGGTTTTTATCGCATTCCGCCGGAGGGGAAGAACATTCTCATTTTTCAGAAGGACCATAGATCGGCGGGCAGATTCCAGCGCCAGCGCTTTGTGCTCGTCACAGCGAACCAGATTCTGCGCTTTTTCGCCGTCTGCAAAGGGCTGATCCATCAGACCGATACGGAATTTTGCAGACAGTACCCGCAGAACCGCGCGGTCGATATCTTCTTCGGTAATCCAACCTTCCTGACAGGCAGTCATCAGATTTTCGGAAGAATTGTTTGGCAGATTGATATCCAGACCGGCCTTCAGACAGAGCGCCTGTGCTTTCCAGTCGGCATCAACCAGATGATGGGCATGGTTGACACCTTCTACTCCGCCGTAATCCGACACCACAAAGCCTTCAAAGCCCCACTCATCACGCAGTATATCCTGCAGCATACGTTCATTGCAGGAACAGGGGATTCCCTCCCAGCTGTTGTATGCTGCCATAACAGACAAAGCGCCGCCTTCCCTGAAGCATTTTTCAAAGGGCTTCAGATACACTTCCCGCATGGTACGCTCAGAGGTGTCCGAAACATTGGAATCCCGTCCGCCGTAAGAATAATTGTCTGCATAATGTTTTGGCGTGGCAATCACACCGTTTTTCTGCAGCCCCCGGCAGATGGCAACCCTCATATTGGAAGAAACCAGTACATCCTCCCCGAACGTTTCAATCGTTCTTCCCCAGCGGCAGTCCCGGGCAATATTTACTACGGGTGTCAATGCCTGTCTGACACCAACAGCGGCACATTCTTTTCCGATAACATCACCGATTTTCGATGCCATCTCATCATCAAACATGGATGCCATACCGATGGGCTGGGGGAAGCAGGTTGCCATGCCCCACTGGGCACCATGCAGTGCTTCGCCGTGTTCAATGGAAGGAATGTTATGGGGCTGTGCATCCATGCTCAGTCGGACATCCCGGTTGGTACGCTCTGTCACTTCTGCCGGAGAAACCGTTCTGTCCTTGTCATAATGCATGAAATGCCCGGGATTGCGGAAGTTTCCGCGTCTGTGATCCCGTTTTTCTTCGTAATCTTCTCCTACAGAAAAAATCATCTGCGAGGAAAGCTGATCAATCTTTTCTTCCAGGGACATCTGAG
>JAFQGY010000084.1 GCA_017415325.1 Clostridia bacterium | reverse complement strand
GGAATCCGGCAGCCATTATGCCTGCACCTATCTTGCGGTAAAGGAACTGTTCAAGGTGACTGCGGAAAAGCCCTTCTCCTGCTCCGTCAATCCGTTTACCACCGAACAGCTCAATGAATCTCTCCATTCCTTTGAACTGGAGGAGAATGATTTTGTGAATGTGTGCATTGACCTTGCCATGCGCGGTGTAGGATCTCATTCCTGCGGTCCGATGCTCCCTGAAAAATACGAAATCCCGAGACAGGGGAAGAACACATTTACATTCACTTTCTGATCTCTGTTAAACCAAAGAAAAACTGGATTACCGGATGCGGATAAGATGCTGAAAAATCACATGCGATTTTCGGGGGTATCTGTTATGGATGTACCCGTAATCTTCATACAGGAGGAACTATATGAGATATAAAATTGAACTTACAACAATGCATGATGTAGAAGAATTTACAGCCCTGGTACAGCAAGTTGATTGTGATGTCAGACTGATCGGAAAAGATGAGCATGGATCTGGTTGGGAACTTTCCGCAAAATCTACATTGTGTGTATTTCTTCTGGGTGGCCATATCCAGCATATACTTCGTGCATCGCAGGAAATAGACTGGAGCACAATCTACTGCGAATGTGATACAGATATTTATCCGTTGATTCGCAAATTTGTCAAAGATTGAATACGCACTATTGCATAAGTGCGAATTAAAGTATTGAGTAAACATAAAACTTGGTATCAAACTGGAAATGTAACTTCAGGATTTGATTAATAAATAAACAGGGCGGTGCAGTTTGTTCATATGCTGCATCGTCCTGTTTATTATGTGGTATAGGGAGTTTATTTACTGATTTTCATGAAATGTATTTTTTTGCTGAGTGTTAGGATTGAGTCCATATACTATTTCAAAAAATATGTTATAATTTTCTTACTTCATGCAACGCAGCCCCATCATTTTCTGTACTATAAGATGAAAGGCCTTATCAATACTGAAGGAGGTATATATGACGGACGAAAAAATCATCGAACTATACTGGCAGCGTTCCGAGACTGCCATTGAAGAAACCGATCGGGCATACGGACGGTACTTTCGTTCTGTTGCATACGGGATTTTATGGGATAACGAAGATGCGGAAGAAACAGTGAATGATGCATATCTGAAAGCATGGAATACCATTCCGACGGAATATCCGAATTATCTGAAAGCATTTCTCGCAAGAATAACCCGTCAGCTTTCCATCAACCGGTTGGAACAGAATACGGCGAAAAAACGAGGGGCAGGGCAATATACACTGATTCTGGATGAGCTTGCGGAATGTATTCCGGACGGAAACAGTTCCGAAGATATTGCGGACAGGATTGCTTTGCGGGACACATTGAATGTATTCCTGCGTTCTCTGCGTCCGGAAATGCGGCGGGTATTCATCCGGCGATACTGGCATATGCAGTCGATTGCTGTGATTGCCGGGGACTGCGGGATGAGCGAAAGCAAGGTAAAGTCCATACTGCTGCGAACAAGAAACAGACTCAAAAAGCATTTAATGAAAGAGGGGTATACTGTATGAAACCAGATGACATTGTGAATGCACTGAATGATATGGATTACGATATGATTGAGGAGGCAGAAATGGAAAAGAGAATATTTTCACCGAAACTGCATGGAAAGAAGACTGTACTGATTGCTGCTGCTGTTTGTCTGCTTCTGTGCGGAACTGTAGCTGCCGCCGGAATATTCTGGATAAAACCGGAGGTACATGCGAATGCAGACGGGCACACCTTACTCATCAATCAGGGGTATATCGAATTGCCGGAAGATGCGGTGCAGACGATTCTGGCAAACCGGATTCCCGAACGGAATTATAATTGTTTCCTTAATTTTGAGACAGTTGCTGAGTGGCAGGAGTTTTTCGATCTTCCTTTTGTGACGAGCAGGTTACTGGTGACTGAAGAAGACGGGCAATGGGTAGATTATACTGGAAACGGTGTTCTTGTTCCCAAGGGAGATATTGATACTTATATTACAAATTTAGACAAAGAAGGTGGAACAAAACTGGGGATCATGGGAACCAGTTTGAGTGTTGAGCGGATTTATACGGATGAAGATGAATCTGAACAGATAGATTGGTGTGGCAGCATGAACATTTTTGCAGCTCTCAGCGAAGAATCTGCTTCAGAAGCATCCCATACTGTTATTTTAAATGATGCAAAAGGTGGAGAAATTTTAATGGAATATACAACTCCATCTGGAATCCCGTGTGTGATCAGCAAAACAACTTCCGAAAAGTATGATGAGAGTAGTTTTCTGTATCTGTTTTATGGCTATGAATCTGTGTATTATCAGCTTCAAGTGGATGTCCATTCCGTCGAAGAAGAAACGATTGTTCTGAAAGACCTACAAAAAATTGCCGAAACCCTGCAGGTCGTGTATCCTGAAAAATAAATACAAAAGGACGGTGTGGCTGCATCGTCCTTTTAGCATGGTGAAAAATCATATTTAGTAAGTAAATAAATCCATCTATCTGTTTGTCTTCATATCTTACCAAACATCCCATATTACTGATTGAAAATTGTAATACGGGATGCTCATTTATATAGAATATCCTCTTGACAGCACCGCATCCATATGCTATACTACAGAAAAAACGCGAACGATATTTCGTGTATTGCGGAGGTAGTCCATGGAGACATTTGCATCCCGTCTGCGGCAGACCCGCCGTGCAAAACGACTGAGTCAGTCGGAGCTTGCGGAGCGGATCGGCATCACCACCCGTTCCGTCCAGAATTACGAATCCGGCAGCCGTATGCCAAACAGCATGGAAATCACGGAAAACCTGGCAAAAACGCTGGATGTGACGGCTGCGTATCTGCTTGGAGAAGAAGAAGAAACCACGCCTGTTCCGCTTCTAGGAGAGATTGCCTGCGGGCCATTCAATTTCGGAGAAGAGAATATTCTTGAAACCTATCGTTTTCCCACAGCATTCACCGGTGCGGGAGAATTTTTCCTGCTTCGTACCTTCGGGGAATCCATGATTGAAGCGGGAATTTCTCCCGGGGATCTGGTGCTGATCCGTCAGCAGAACACTGCACATTCTGGCGATATAGTAGTAGTTTCCGTAGGGGATGAGACAACCCTGAAACGGTATTATCCGGAACCGGAGAAGCATCGCATCCGTTTGCATCCGGAAAACCGGGATATGAAAGATATGTATGTAACCGAATGCACCATACAAGGTGTAGCAGTCAAGGTTATCCGGGATTTATGAATACAACAGAGAAAATCATAAGAGAAATCGAAGAAGCCATCCGCACAGGGGACGAAACCTACACACCGCCTTCCGGAATGCAGATCCACCGACTGTTTCTCAGTGAAGTTGGCTATACTCCGGCGGAATACCTGAAACGGCGCAGACTGTCTGCGGCACTGGCAAGAATCCGTGCATCGGAATGGAAGGATGCTGATATTGCCTATGCATGCGGGTATTCGTCCCAACAGGCGATGTGCCGGGAAATCAGAAAACAAATCGGTATGACAGCTGGCCAGTACCGGAAAGGTACAGATATCCTGTATTTTCCTCCGTATACCGGGAGCCGTGTCTGTCCGCTGACGGTGTCAAAACAGAATATCCCGTCACTCACTGCTTTCCATTATGACGCATCCACGCTCACTGGACTGGAAACTGCCGCAGTGCAGTTGTTTCTGTCAGCCAATCCCGAATATTCCGGCAGACTGTTCGGCAGAGAAGGCGGGCAGATTGGTACCCGATTCCGGTATACGCTATATGTGACAGATTCCTGTACTGTTCCGGACGGATTGATACCCGGTGAAACAGTTCCGGCATTTTCGGCTGTCATGGCGGTTACATCCGCACCGGATCATGAACCGCTCATTAACGCCGCATGGGACTGGCTGTATTCCCACTGGCTGTCCAACAGCGGGTACACCTATGCCGGGGAATATACTCCCACCCATGAAACAGCATATTTTGAAGAATACCTCCTCAGAAACGGCCATCCATACCGTCTGAAACTCTACCTTCCTCTTGAGAAATCCGATACATTCCGGCAGATTCGCATCGAAACCCTGACCTGCCGAATCCTTGCCTGTACTGCTGCCGGAGCAGATGCACAGTCTCATGCCGGACGTATGCTTGTGGATTATCTGAGAGAGCGGTATCCCTACCTTCTGCAGAAAGCGGATCGGTTCTTTGTCAGGGAAACGGATGATACCTGTACCTGCGGTGTGTTCTGTGCGGAAGAAACGGACAATCCTATACCGCCGCTGAAAAGGATCCAGTGGCAGGAGAAAACCTGTCTGCACATGGAGCTGTCCGGTGGTTGTGATCCTGAACAGGTAGAGGAAATTCTGACAGACTGGGCGATGGGGAATGGATTTACTCCGGTTTGTCAGCCGGACGAACGTTTTTTCATGGCATACCACACCGATTCCAACCGGTCAGACGCATATCTTCCAGTGAAATAAGATAAAATTTGTTATAAATTGATAATACAGGACACAGAAAAAGAGATATAATAGGAAAACCGATTCGATAAAGGAGTATCAGAACATATGAACAACCCGAAACACCTTCCCGAAAGTTATCATCCCCGCCGCCCGGTAAT
>JAFQGY010000083.1 GCA_017415325.1 Clostridia bacterium | reverse complement strand
TATGTGATGCTGGGGATCTGGAAATACCCGGTGACCATTCTGTGGATCGTGGGACTGACCAATGCCATCAACTTCATCGACGGTCTGGACGGGCTTGCCTGCGGGATTTCTGCCATTTCGTCTATTTCCCTGACACTGGTTCTGCTGCTGTCCGGGGATATGGTCAATGCGTTTATCACCGGTGTTCTGGCGGCGTCCTGTATGGGATTCCTGCCCTATAACGCCAATCCTGCGCGGATTTTCATGGGGGATACGGGAGCGCTGTTTTTGGGATATGCCATGGCGGTAATGTCGGTGCAGGGGGTATTCAAACTCCATGCCGTGCTGGCATTTCTGGTGCCCCTTGCGATCTTTGCACTGCCTCTGGGAGATACGGTGTTTGCCGTTCTGCGCCGGATCTGTGCCGGGAAGAGCCCTTTTGCAGCAGACAGAGGGCATCTGCACCACAGACTGGTGGATATGGGCTTTACCCAGAAGGAATCTGTGAAGATCCTGTATGCCATCTGCGCCATGTTCGGTCTGATTGCGGTATTTTTCACCGACGCCATGTTTGCGGAAGGCCGCTTTATCAAAACCATCGGCATTGCGGTACTGGCTGTGGTCATTTTTGTGGTAAACTTTATCATCATGCGCAATCCGGACACCAGACGCCATTCCGGTCTGACCGACGATGAAATGACCGTTGCCCAATACCGGGCGGAACTGGAAGAACGGAAAAACGGAAAAGTCAGAAAAATTGAATCGGATAAGGGAACGGAAACCAATACCGAATCCTGAGAAAGGATCCTGAGATATGGCGGCAGAAGGGAAAAACAGAAGACCGGAATCGGCAAATTTCCGGATCTGGCCGGGGGTGGTGCTGATTGCGGTCTGTGCATTTCTGCTGTTTCTTGCCGTGTATGTGGTTGCCTACCGGGCCAATCTGATTCCGCTTCCGGAATATCTGAAAGGACTGTTTGATCACAACGGCAGTGAACAGACAGCGGTGGCCGGAGAAACGGAGCTGCAGGAAGCACTGATGCCGGAGATGGAAACGGAAAACGGTGTGTATTATTTCCCCGCCGGAGAAGATCCGCAGAGTCTTTTGCAGGCACTGCAGACACCGCAGCAATACCGGCATCGGATCCGGATTACGCGTACAAGGGATTCTGTCCGGGAAATTTCAACGGCAGAGATCTATGTACAGGAGGATTGCTGGAAGCTGACGGTGACACCGGAAAAGGGTACTGCGGAAGTGTACCTGTGCAGCGGCAGCGAGCTGTATCGGAAAAACAATATGCTTCCTGAAGGAGCTACCATGGCTGCAGGGAAATTTACACCGGCGAATCTGCTGGGACTGCCGACACTTTCGGATCTCAAACAGGCGGAGGCGGATGTGCAGATACGCGAGGAAGATAAAATTCTGCTGGTTTCCTATGAAATGGCGGATGGCTTGAACTGCGTTTGCCGGGTGGGACTGGATTCCGGACTGTTGATTGAAGTACAGCTTATGCGGGATGGAGAGACGCTGCTTGTGATGTATACGGAGCTGTTTGATCTGGCGCCGGAAGAATTTTTGCAGAACGATTTCTTTAGCATACCGAAAACGGAGGAACAAAACCAGTGAATCAGGAAATGAAAACGAAGAAAAAGCGTCTGGGTGCGCTGGATATCTGCATTCTGGTGGCCATACTGCTGTGCATTTTCGGAGTGGCGGCCCGTATGGTATTCCGGGACAATTCTGTCATGGCGCAGGATACAAAGCTGGATACGTATACAGTACATTTTACCGTTTCGGATATCCGGAGCACTTCCGAAAAATTTCTGAAAGACGGCAAGGAATTCTATCTTCACGAAACCGGTGAATATTTCGGTGTGCTGGTGGGGGATCCTTCCACACAGTATGCCAAAAAACTGTATGTGGATATGTACGGGAATACGGTGGAAGTAGATAACAATACAGATGAAGAGGGACTTTCCCGCAGTGATGTGGCCGGGACATTTCAGGTTTCTGCCACCATGGGAGAAAACGGATTTCTGATGCTCAACGGGAACCGGGTGATTGCCCCCAATCAGGAAATTCAGATCCGCAGCAGGGAACTGTTTATCAACATAAAGATTACTTCCATTGCGAAAGCAGGCTGAGGTGGCGTATGTTCGGACTTTTGAAATCGGCTGCCGTGAAGGAACTGGAGCAGATTGCCTTTGAACTGCAGCAGAATCTGGAAAACAACTATAAGGATGCGGCGCAGAACGCAAGGATCCGGCTGGGAGAACGGCTGGAAGCGCTTTGGCAGGATGGAAAACTGAAGGAAAAAGAGTACCGCCGGTTTTCTGTTCTGTATACGGAATACTCCGCCAAAATGACCGGATATCATCATTGACAGGCGGCAGTACCGTGGAAGCTGGTCAGGACGACCGGAAATCCGGAGATAACGGTTTCATGCAGGAAACGTGTTTCCCCGGATTTTTTTGTTTTTCGGCAGATTGTTATTGTATACCGTATTTTTCTGCGGAACCAGCAGTATACTGACGGCGTTTTTATTTCAGCCAGGTTCATGTGAAAACCATTGCGGATACAGGCCGGCAGAGCTTTATGTACTTTTTACAATGGATATGCATAATAAGCATTCTTGGGGGAAAGAATACCGTATCAGACAGATTGTGAGGGTTACGGTATGAAGATGTGCATTTCTCTGGCGGTATCCATTGTGACGGCGGCGGTGATTCTTTCGTTTCTTCCGGTACACGGGGAGGAACAGATTTATGATGCTGTGATCCGGCTTCATGTGCTGGCGGTCTCGGACAGGGAGGAAGACCAGGCAGTCAAACGGAATGTACGGGATCATGTACTGGCACAGATCACACCGATGCTGGACGGGGTGACGGAACGGGAGCGGGCGGCGGAAATTGTGCGGGAAAATCTGCAGGGAATTGAAGACAGTATCGGTACATTTCTGGAAGAACAGGGGTGCCGGGAAACGGTGCGGTTGTTTTTTACAGAAGAAATGTATCCCACAAGAGAATATGATGCATTTACTCTGCCGGCAGGGGAATACCTGTCTTTGCGGGTGGTGCTGGGGGAAGGAAAGGGACAGAACTGGTGGTGCGTGCTGTTTCCGTCCGTATGCAGCCGGTTTGCCATGCAGGACACCGAAGCTCTGTACAGGGAGGCCGGTTTTACGCCGGAGCAGTATCGTCTGATAACCCATTCAGATACAGTACAATATCAGGTGCGCTTCCGGCTGCTGGAGATTCTGGAAGCACTCAAAGATTCCGGAAGAACCCTGTGGAAAGGGTGGGATCTGGAATAAATGCCGGAAACAGGCGTGTCTGACAGCCTTTGTTTGGTGCAGTTGTCGAAAGTGAAAAAAACTGAAAAAAATTGAAAAAAGGTGTTGACAAATCCGGAGCACTGTGGTATAATATCATCGTGCTCGAGAGAGAACACAGAAAAGACCAAGTTTGGTAACAACTTGTTCACAAATGGCGGAATAGCTCAGCTGGCTAGAG
>JAFQGY010000082.1 GCA_017415325.1 Clostridia bacterium | reverse complement strand
GCAGAACAATACTCAAAAATCCTTTTCCCAAATAAAAACGCACCCCACCGCTGTACGCCAGTACAAAAGCCGCAGAACAGTATGCCTGCCTGCAGCTTGTTGTTTTCATATCATTTCCGGTGTTTCTTCCAGATTTCCCGCACACCCGGGTCACAGTCGTACCGGCAGGCTTCACGGGCGTTTTCGTACCATGTATCCCACCTTCCCAGACTGTCGATCAACTCTGCCGCCATTCTCCGGCAGTTGGAGCAGTATGTATGGATATAAATATCATGCAGATTCCGGTATGTTTTTGGATCTTGGGGAACCTCCCGGCAGAGATACTGCATCATCGTCATTTCCACAAAATGATACCGGTCAAAATTTTCATCGTAGGGGCCTATGGAGTCCAGAAAATCGCAGAGTAGATCGTGGTCTTCCTCCGATTCGTCATAGTTCCGGAAAAACAGGGCGGCGCAACCGTACAGGTATTCCTTCCCGGATATGGCTTCTCTCACCAGCCGGATCCCCAGCTTTCGGACTGCCGGATGCCGGAGTTCTGCCAGCGCATGGGAGAGATGCCTTGCCGTGATGAACCGACTTCTGGCGGCAGGATCCGGATCGCTGTAGGCACCGTTCAGATCTGCAGTGCGCTTCTCAAACAGGGCACACAGTTCCGTGGGATCGTTCGGGTAGGGGATGGCGGAAAAGAGACTGTACAGCCGGGCTTTGACATCGCTGTCCGGTTCTGCATCCGCCGTGTCTGCCAGAAGCTGTACCTGTTCCGGAGAGAGGGAGCGCAGGAAACACTGGTATCGGGCAGGATGAAATACCGCTGCACCACGGGCGGTTTCCAGAATGGATGCAATGGACAGATCCGACGACGGCGTGTTTTTGGCGTTTTCCGGCGGCAGGGCGTTGGGCGGGACAGGAGCGGATTCCGGACAGAGGTACCAGTATTTGTCCTGCAGATCGTCCGGGCCGACGGGCTCTTCCATCCGGCTGTCCAGTGCCTGCCGCAGTGTTTTTTCAGCGTTCTGCAGAATGGATTCCGCCTGTGTGCTGCCACGGTCACGCCAGAGCCGCAGAAGGGAGACATACTGGGTGAAGTTGTAGTATTCCCCGGCCAGAATCAACGGATGTTCCGCCAGTACCGCTGCTGTGATGCGTTCTTTCTCCGGTGCCGGGAACAGATCCAGCAGATGCATCAGGTATTCCGCCCGGTTGGCGTTGCACTGGTGGTCGTACCGCAGATCGTGGGTCATGGCATGGATGAGGATTTCCACACATTCTTCCGTCCGCTTCGGCAGCAGTTTCTGCAGTGCGGCCACCGCCAGCCCATGTCCCTGCCGGATCTGTTTCGCCAGAACCTCCACCTGATGGTCTTCCGCTTCCTGATACCAGCTGTCCCCGTTGTATGCATCAAAACCGTATTCCACAGCACAGCAGCGGAAGGCATAGATACGGTCGTCGCTGTCCCGGGCAGGCGTACTGGTCAGCAGGGAAAAACTGCCTTCTTCCGGTACATACTTGTGGTCCAGAATCTCAAACGGCAGCCCCATGTTGTCCGGCAGTTCCGTCACTCCCGTCAGCCGGATTTCCGCCGTTCCCGTTTTCAGATGTCTCCCCGAATCGTTGACGGAGGAGTCGGCATTCACGTTGATTTCCGGCAGAACAAGCACCAGTGTGTCCCCTTCCTTCCGGATTTCTATGACAATACAGTCATGGAGACTGACTTCCGACCAGTCCCCCGGCTGATTCCTGTGGGTTTCCCGGATGCAGTAGCGCATGTTTCCTCCTTACATGGTTTCCAGCGAAATCCATTCTGTATGGGTGTGGCCCGGGCAGGACAGATCCATCCGGATCCACCCGAAGGCTTCGCTCTGTTCTTCTTCTGTGTCATAGGGCGTATCCTCTTCAGGCTGGATAAACAGCTCGATTCCGAAGGTATCCGCCTGACAGTCCGGACAGAGCCATGGTGACAGCATATCTTCCGGAACAGCGCTATACAGACTGCAGTCATACCCATGCCGGGATGCATCAAACAGCACATACCGTTCCCCGCAGGATTCGCATATCCCATGGATCATCAGTGCAAACCCATCCTCCGTCTGTGCCGTACAGGGATACCCGTTCTCCCGCTTGTCCGCAAACACCAGAATCCGGAACCGGTCGCATCCGCAGGGACAGACGCACTCCCCGTGGAGCCAGTAAGGTTCCTCAGAAGCCGCCCGCCAGATTTTCCGAAGGTGGTACGGTATCAAACGTTGTTCCATATCTCTTATCTCTTACCTCTTACTTCTTATCTGATTACCGCCGATCCCAGAACGATGTCCCCGTCATAGCAGACTGCAAACTGTCCCGGCGTGGGTGCCCGCTGCGGCTGGTCGAACTCCACCACACATCCGTCTTCCGTCTGCCAGAGTCTTGCGGGGGCTTCCCTGTGGGCATACCGGAGCTTTACCGCACAGCGCACACCGTCCGGGAGAGGGGAGGCGGTCTGGTGGTGGAAGGGCGCACAGGCAACCTTTGTCCGGAACAGCGCAGGCTCGTCCCCCAGAGTCACCCGGTTTGCAGCGGGATCCTTGGCAAGCACAAACATATGCCGCCCCAGAGCAATCCCCAGCCCCTTCCGCTGACCGATGGTGTAGCACTGGTATCCCCTGTGGGGGCCCAGAATCTTCCCGGTTTCGTCCACATAGTCCCCGGGGACAGGGGCTTTTCCGGTGAACTGTGTCAGAAAATTGACATACTCCCCGTCCGGCACGAAGCAGATATCCTGGCTGTCGCTTTTGTGGGCGGTGACAAAACCATGCTCTGCCGCAAGGGTACGGATTTCCGCCTTGGTGCAGTCTCCCAGGGGGAAGACACAGTGCTGCAGCTGTTCGACGGACAACTGTGCCAGAACATAGCTCTGGTCTTTGGTCACATCCGCCGCCTTCCGCACCATGCAGTGGCCGTTTTCGTCCCGGTAAATTCTGGCGTAATGGCCCGTTGCCACCCCGTCGTACCCCCGTTTCAGCGCTTCATCCAGCAGAAAACCGAACTTGATTTCCCGGTTGCAGAGCACGCAGGGATTGGGGGTCTCCCCCTTTTCATAGCTGTCCGCAAAATACTGCATGACCAGCGTGCGGAACTGCGCCTGACAATCCAGTGCGGTGTGTTCCAGCCCCAGCCGTGCGCAGACCTGAGCCGCATCCCGGACATTTTGGGCATCGGTGTCCGTCCCCAGCATGGTCAGGGTCACGCCGCCGCAGTTTGCATATTGTTTCTTCACCAGCAGGGCAGCCCCGGAGGAATCCACCCCGCCGCTCATGGCGATCCATATTTTGTTCACTGGTCATCCTCCTGTTCGGTGATGGTGTCGTAAGTTTCCAGAAACGAATGCTGCACCCCCAGATGCTTGTAGCCCACCATGGTGTCGATATTGGCCTTGTGGATGCTGTTGAAGATGTTTTTCTCCACGTCCGGGCAGTCCTTTTTCAGTTCCCGGATCAGGGTTTTGGTCTGCCGTCTTTTGGAGGCATTTTCGTCTACGGCGGCGTTTTCCGTCATGATGCAGGCACAGGCTAGGAAGGACAGGCTGTTGTACCTTGCCCAGGCGATGATGGCGTCTTCGTGTACCTTGTACAGCGGCCGGATCAGCTCCATGCCCTCGAAATTGGTGGAGTGGAGCTTGGGCAGCATGGCCTGAATCTGTGCTCCCCACAGCATCCCCATGAGGGTGGTTTCGATGACATCGGAAAAGTGGTGCCCCAGTGCGATTTTGTTGCAGCCGAGAGATTTTGCAAAGCTGTACAGGTGTCCCCGCCGCATCCGGGCGCAGAGATAGCAGGGAGACTTTTCGGTTTTCGATGCCACCCGGAAGATGTTGGTCTCAAAGATGTGTACCGGGATCTCCAGGGCGGCCATGTTTTCTTCGATCCGGCAGCGGTTGTCCGGGGAATAGCCGGGATCCATGCAGATGTATTCGCACCGGAAGGGCACATCGGAATACCGCTGCAGCTGCTTCATCAGTACCGCCAGCAGTGCCGAGTCCTTCCCCCCGGAAATGCAGACGCCGATCACGTCTCCTTCTTCAATAAGGCGGTATTCCTTGATGGCGGAAATAAAAGGCGCCCAGATTTCCTTCCGGTATTTTTTCAGTATACTCCGGGCAGCCGTTTCAGCGGGGGTAAATTCCGTCTTGCTCACTGTGGTTCCTCCGTGTGTTCATTCGTTTCCGGGTGCAGGACACAGCCTTCCGTCAGATCCTTCACCACTTCCGAGGCGATGTACAGCCCGCAGACCGGGGGGACAAAGGCAACGGAGGCCGGGGACTGTTTACGTCCGTCTTCCGGATCCGGCACGGGCTTGGTGGGCGGCGTGGGGGAATAGACGACTTTGCAGTGGTTGATCCCCCGTTTCCGCAGTTCCCGGCGCATGACGGAAGCCAGCGGGCAGGTGTTGGTTTTGGAAATGTCCGTGATCACAAATCCGGTGGGATCGGTTTTGTTGCCGGTACCCATGGCGCAGATCACTGGCGTCCCCGCAGCCCTGCACCGGCAGACGATATCCAG
>JAFQGY010000081.1 GCA_017415325.1 Clostridia bacterium | reverse complement strand
CCGGCTGCAGTCCGGGCAGGAACTTTCCACGGAATCTGAAGCCGCGTTCCGCTGTGAGTTTCCTTTACAGGATAGCATAATCTTTATACTTGTGTAGTATTTTGGCAGATTTTCCGATCTGCTTTTTCGTTATGCTTTTGTACAGACAAAGCACAACTGTCACTCCTTTTGCGAGAGTTGCAACTGGGTTTTGGGTTATTGCTTTATGTTTGTGGTTCTGTTATCTTAGTGACATTATTCGCATGATTCACTAGGTTTTTTCTTGCTTTTTGGGGTTTCCGGTTTAGACGGGGGTATTCCCTTTTAGACCGGGTTAGACGTGATTGATTCGTCGGTTTTTCGTCGGTTGATTTGTAACGGTTGCGCAATTAAATCAAGACATTTTCAACACTATTTATTTCAAGAGTATATCCAAACAGAACAATATAACAAAAAACTTTTGTACAGTAAGGAATACAAAAGTTTTTTTGTTTATTGATTTTTCTTATACATATAAACCTATCCGGTCTCACCAACTGCTGAGATAACAATCAATCTCTGTACACAACCTGTCCGTCTACAGCAGTAAGAACACATCTGTATCCCATCTCATCCGCCATTCTGTTTCCGGCGGAATCCGTCAGTTCATAGCCTTCTTTCCCATATGACAGAACAGCAAGATCCGCCGCTCTTCCCTCCTGCAGATATCCCCATTCCTGCTCTTTTCCGAGTACCTCTGCAGGGCGTGAGGTCACAGCGCGAAGGATATCTTCTTCCTGCATACCGGCTGTACGTGCGATACTCATGCACATTGTCATCCCATATCGGCCGCCACGGATATAGGCACTGTACCGTGTGATATCCGTACTGATTGTATCCGGAAGGATTCCAGCCTGCACCGCACTTGTGAAAACCTGAAAATCCGTATGCACATGACCGGCGAATCCGGTATCAACGATGACTCCTTTTCTCTGGGCTTCCATCAGACCGAGAAAACCGTCTGCCACAGAAGAATTCTCTCCGCCGTGATAGGCATGGGTAATGATATCCCCTTTTCTCAGGGTTTCCGCAATTTGCCGAACAGAAACCGGCGAATGGGTACAGTGTACCATCACCTTCAGTTGATGTATATCTGCGAATTCACAGACTTCACGCAAAGGTGTCTGATCCCGTACATCCGCTTGTGTGGTATCCAGATATACCTTGATGCCCACCGCCCGTTTTCCGTATCTCTCCAGAAGAGATTCCAGCGCAGATAGTGCAGCATGATTGTCCTTTATGGCGCAGCCGACAAAAACGGTATTTTTCAGAGCAAACTGTGTCAGCAGTTCTTCATTTCCACATATACTTCCCGCATCATTGGCAGCCGTCACACCGAACGGAAAACAGCTCATTTCCGCCTGTATACCAAACTCCGACGGCGCTGTTCCTCTCATATGAACGTGCATATCCACAAGGCCTGCAGTAACAATCTTTCCGTCTGCATCCAGGATAAAATCCGCATCAGTCCGGATGGACTCTGCTATCTTTTCAACCTTGTTTCCCGATGTGAATATGTCACCGTATGAGAAACTTTCGCCATTCCAGATACGGCCGTTTTTGATTAAAATTCTTGCCATAATATAGTCCTGTCTGATTCCGATCCGGGAATCTCTTTTTTATGTATGGCTTACTGTAAGTACAATCTTCCCCGTATGGGTACAGCTCTGCATGATCCGGTGGGCTTCCTCCGCCTGTTCTATGGGCAGAACACAGTAAATGGAATGTCTGATGGCACCGTATTCAATCTTCGGCCATACCTTTTGCACCAGTTCCGCCAAGATTTGTGCTTTTTTCTCCGGTGGACGGTTTCTCAGCATACTGCCAACCAGATGAAGTCCTTTTGTCAGCAGTGCACGCAGAGGAATTGTGGTTTCAGTACCGTCCAGTGTGGAGATGACGATCCAATACCCCCCCCTTGCCATATAAGGGAGACTTCTCCCTAATGTTTCACCGGACAGACAGTCCATTGAAACATGGATGGGGTATCCTGCAGCTTCTTCCTCTGCCAGTACCGCTGCCACATCTTCTCTGGCAGAATTGATGATCCGATCGGCACCGAGAGGACGAATTTTTTCAGCAATTTCATCGGACAGGACGGAGGTCACGACCCTTGCACCAAACGCCTTTGCCATGGGAATTGCCACACTGGCCAGTCCGCTGGCGCCTGCGGGAATGAATACGTTCTGCCCCGCTTCCAGATGCCCTTCCCAGAACAGGTTAAGATATGATGTGGCGTATGCTTCCGGCAGTGCTGCGGCTTCTTCCATGGTCAGCCCTTTCGGTACCGGCATCAGCATATCATACCGTACTGCTGCATACTCTGCATATCCGCCGCCACCCAGCAGTGCGCATACTCTGTCTCCGATCTGCCAGCGGGAACATTTCTCTGCTTCTTCCCCCATTTTTGTAATCTCGCCGGAAATTTCCAGTCCCATCCATGAGGGGCATCCGGGAGGGGAGGGATATTTTCCCTGTCGCTGCAGCAGATCCGCCCGGTTCAGTGCCGCCGCATGGATTTTCACCAGTACCTCATCCGGTCTGCAGACAGGATCCAGTACATCTGTCCAGCATAAATTCTGTTTATCATCTGTCAGCATTGCTTTCATATCATATTGCTCCCATCGTGATGTATAGTTTTCCGGTACTTCCGTGTATTTTCAGTATCTTCAGTTTACAGAAAATGGCAGCGTTTGTAAATGTCAGTAACGATACTATTTATCATTTTCGATACTGTTTTTAGTTCTACATGAAGTTACAGAATCCCCTCGCGACGGATTTTATTGATATACTCCGTAGGCGAGAGTCCTGCCACATGCTTGAATGTCCGGCTGAAATGATACAGATTGGAAAAGCCTACCGCTTCCGCCACATCTGTCACGCTCATTTCTTTATCCAGCAGGCAGTTTTTTGCTTTTTCAATACGGATTGTGCGGATATACCGTGCAGGGGAAATTCCGTACAGGGAAGTAAATATTTTCCGGAAATAAATCTCACTGATCCCGGCAATCTCCGCAAGACGGCTGACCGAAAGTAGAGGATCGTAATAATTGGCTTCCAGATATGCAAGGGACGGCTGGATGATGGAATAACAGTGCTGGTTCTGATAGCTGATATTCTGCTGCTCTTCCAGATAAGCCAGAATGCTGTACAGTTCTGCCATACAGCGATGCGCATATGCCGGTTTCCGGAACATCCACAGGTTGGCGGCCCGTTCAAACATTGTCTGCAGAGGATGAATATTGGTCACGGGAATCGGGTATATGTCCGATGCAGTTAACTCTTCTGCTGTATCAAATTCGACCATCAGGCAGGGGCCGGCTTCTTCTACACGGAACCGATATTCGCTCCCTTTCGGTACAAACATAACATTTCCGGTATTTGCTTCATACTGCCTGCCGCTGCAGAAATATGTGGTGTGTCCTGCACATTTCATGGACAATGCACAATTGGTCCGGCGGGGACGCAGCAAATCTGAACCGACAGATAAATCAATTTTCTGAAAAGAGAGGATATTCCTAACTGTCATATGCTGTAAATCAGGATACTGTAACATACATGCCTCCTGCTGTTTCTGATAAGATGATTGTAACAAACTGTCCTTATTTTGTCAAGGGATATACACAACTGATATTCTATTTTCTGTATTTATTGTATCAAAATTGATAAATAGTATAAAAATATCCATTGTTCTTACAGGAGCATAGTGCTATAATTGTGTCAACGAAGCTGTAAACAGGCACATAAATCCAAATGTTCAGACAGGAGGTTCTCATGATATCCGTTTTCCGAAACAGCTTTCTTTCTGTACAACAGGTGGTTTTACACGAATGAAAAATTTATCCCTAAAAACATCCTGTCTGGCACTTATCTGTACTTTTCTTTGGGGGGCGGGATATTCCGTTGTAAAATACTCCTATTCTGAATTCGGAATTCTGCCAGAGGATATTCCTTCCAAACTGCTGTTCGCCGGAATACGGTTCATGCTGGCCGGAGGGCTGACACTGGGATACCTGTGGATGCGCCGGAAGAAGCCGCCTTGTCCGACAGGTATATCTACCGGAGCGCTCTTCTGCCTGAGCATGTTCCAGACAGTGCTTCAATATGCTTTCACCTATCTTGGCTTGGCGCTGACCACCGGTTCCAAAAGTGCCATTCTGAATCAGATAAATATATTCCTTTTGGTTCTGCTGACTCCGCTGTTCTTCCGGAAAGAGAGTCTCACCGTTCCCAAATGTATCGGCTGTATACTTGGCTTTGCGGGAATTATTGTCATCAATCTGGAGGGTCTGCGTTTTTCCTTCCAGTCAGGTGACGGGTTTATTGTACTCTCCTCTCTCTCTGCCGCCGCAGGGTATCTGATCAGCAAAAAATACGCCGGAAATGCGGATCCTGCGGTTGTGACCGGTATGCAACAATTTCTGGGAGGTACAGTCCTGCTCACATCCGGACTGCTCACAGGCGGGCATATTACCAGATTCACGCTTTCCGGCATACTGAGTCTTGTTTTCCTGAGTCTGGCTGCCGCTGTTTCCTATACATTATGGGTCAGACTGCTGCAGACTAATGATGTTTCTGCCATATCCGTATATAAATTTCTGACACCGCTGTTCGGTGTACTGCTGTCCGGACTTCTGCTGGGCGAGCCGGTGCTTTGCTGGCAGAATGGCATTTCGCTGGCACTGATTTGTCTGGGGATTTATCTGGCCAATAAAACAACTTTCATATATGACTGCAAAAACTGGAGGAAAATATGGAACGCATCAAAATCGCTCAAATAGGCATCGGTCATAATCATGGGGATGCAAAAATGTATGCTGTAAGAAAATTCCCGGAACTTTTTGAAGTGGTGGGATGGTGTGAAGAAGACGAAAGCTGGATAGAAAAAAGAGGGAATCTGCCCTGTTATCAGGGAATCCCCAGAATGACCCGGGAAGAAATTCTTAACTACCCCGGTCTGGAAGCGATACTGGTAGAAACCGATGTATGGCGGATGATGGAAGCCGCAGAACAGTGTGTCAGCCGGGGACTGCACATCCATCTGGACAAACCGGCAGGAGAAGACTTCGATGAATATGACAGGATTCTTACTATAGCCGAAAAGAACCATGCTATTATTCAGCTTGGATATATGTACCGATATAATTATGCGGTTCAGTATATTCTGGAACGGGTTCGCAGTGGGGAGATGGGACGGGTCCTGATGGTTCATGCGGAAATGAATACGGAACATCCGAAAGAATTCAAGGAATGGCTGAACCATTTTCAGTGCGGGGATATGTACATCTTCGGCAGCCATCTGATCGATCTGGTACTGCTTCTGCAGGGAAAACCGGACGCCATTCATGCATTCCCCAAACGCAGCGGATACGAAGGATGTACCTCAGTGGACAGTGCGCTGGCCGTTCTGGAATATCCATACGGCACCTCTACGGTGCGGGCAACCTCCATTGAACCCAATGGATACGGCAGAAGACAGCTGGTAGTAGTATGTGAAGGCGGTACTTTTGAAGTGAAGCCTTTTGAAAATCCTACACATCTGTATTTTACACCTGCCAGAACGAAAAATGCGTATGCTCTCGTACGGGAAGAAATACCGATTCCGGTACAGGGGCCCGGGGAACGGTATGATGGCATGGCTAAGGATCTGTATGCGTTTATCCGTGAAGGAAAGGAAAATCCCTTCGGTTACAAATACGAAAGGATGCTACACCGCTGTATTCTGCAGGCTTGCGGGATACTCTGACAAAGCGGGAAATTTGAAAGGAGGAAATCATGACAGGACAAAAAATTGTTTTTACAGCGCCCAGAACGGCGGAACTGCAGGAATATACGCTGCCGGATCCGCGAGATAAGGAGGTGCTGGTCAGAACGGAGTATACTGTGGTCAGCGGCGGTACGGAACGGGCGAATCTGCTGGCACTGCCCAATACTTCACAGCATTTCCCAATTACGCTGGGATACTGCGGTGTGGGGAATGTTGTAAAGACCGGATGTGCAGTACAATCGGTGAAGCCGGGAGATCGTGTGCTTGTCTACCACGGGATTCATTCCAACTATAATATTCGCGGAATCGACGAAATCACAAAGGTGGAGGATGATTCGGTTTCATCACTGGATGCGGCTTTTGTGATCATTGCTTCCATGGGTCTTGGCGGCGTCCGGAAGCTGGCATTGGAGATCGGAGAATCCGCCATGGTGATGGGGCTGGGACTGCTGGGTATGTTTGCCATCCAGTTCTGTCATCTGAACGGTGCTTGCCCTGTGATTGCTGCGGATCTGAATCCTGAAAGACGGGCTCTTGCCCTGCAGCTTGGTGCGGATTATGCACTGGATCCATCCTGTCCGGACTTTACAGAAACGGTCAAGCGCATAACCGGCGGCAAAGGTGTCAACGGCTGTGTGGAAGTTACCGGAAGCTCCGCCGCCATACATCAGGCACTGGACTGTGCGGCATGGATGGGACGGATCGCACTACTTGGCTGCACCAGAGTTTCCGACAGCTCCATTGACT
>JAFQGY010000080.1 GCA_017415325.1 Clostridia bacterium | reverse complement strand
GGCCGCAGCAATGGAAGCTTCAATGGCTGCGAGCTTGCCGGTTGCGGTGGAAACATAGGTACGTGCATTGGTCTTGAACAGATTGGAGAAAATCGGGTCCTTGATGTGGTCGCAGAACATGGTCATCCCCAGGTCATAACAGAGGGAGTCCATGATCAGATCCAGCATCTGGGCGGATACGCTGTCACGGCTGACCTTCTGCTTCAGGGTTACTTCGTAGTAAGCGGGCATTACGTCTTTCCAGGACAGGTAGTGCAGGGTTTCCAGTACTGCACCGCTCAGTTCGGGATCGCCTGCAGATACGGGCATCGTCATGGTACGGGTACCGGCTTCTACCAGCACACCGTAGGATTCCTGTTCCGCAGTGTACTTGGGGAAGGGAATGATCCCGAAGTCGGATTCCATGTCACGGAGTGTGATGGTGGCGTAGAAGGTCATGTCGGCAAAGAGTGCCTGGTCGATCTGGAAATAATTGTCTGTGTGCCAGTAGGAGTTGGAGTCGGTGGACTTGGTGTACCAGAAACCGGTGTCCCAGCACATATCGGAAACTTTTGTGAAGATTTCTTCGATCAGAGGATTGTTCAGCAGCTGGATCTGAATGTCTTCGTCGCTGTTCTTTTCAATGGTGCGTACTCTTGCGGCGGCAAGGAAGTTTACCGGCAGAGCGTTGGTGGCACCCACGATCCCGTAGATGTCTTCCTTGGCCCATGTGCCGTCCCCGTTCACGTCCTGCTTGGCAGTGTTGCCCATTTCCTGCAGCTTGTCGATGGTCCATGTACCTTCCAGAACCAGATCATAGGGCGTTTCCAGTCCCAGATCCACGATCATGTTCTTGTTGAAGCAGAGTACATGGGTCATGTCGTACAGCCCGATGTTGGCGGAACCGTAGGACAGGTAGGTGGCGTCGGAGAAGTTGATGTTTTCGTTGACATCGTGGAACCACCAGGGCTTGGAAAGATTGGTGTACTGCAGAGAGTCGATGTCGATGAAGTAGCCTTCATGGGTCAGAGCAAATGCGCGGCGTTCCAGCAGCATGGCGAGGTCATACGCAGAGTCACCGGCCTGTACTGCATTGGTGAATGCATTGAGGGAAGCGGTGGAGTCGCCGGGGATGATGTCGTCATTGAACACAATGTTGTACTTTTCCGCGATGGCCTGGGTGCGCTCGAACATGGCGTCATTGAGCACATCCCCGGTCTGTTCGTTGATGGCGGTGATGGCGTGCTGGGTCTGGGTGGTACTGGTCAGAATGGTGAAACCGCGGCCTTCGTAGTCCATTTCCGGGATGTCGTCGGTTAGTTCAGTTTCGGTTTCTTCCGGTACAGTTTCCACATTGGCTGCAGTGTCGGCGGTGGTTTCGTCCGCAGCATTGCCGCAGGAGACCACGGAGGGTGCCAGCAGCAGTGTCAGCAGAAGAGCAAGCTGTTTTTTCATGATTTCGATTCCTTTTTACTGATAAGAATATATACCATTATACCGGATTTGCTGAAAATTGTCAATGTACAGTTCCGACAAAAGAAAGACCGGCCATGGGACGATCTGCAGAGTTCTGTCCACGGTCGGTCGGATATGTGGGTTTATTCCCCTCTGGCGGCGGTGATGGCTTTTTCAATCACAGAAATCTGGCTCGTTACCTTGGAGACAAATGTGCGGCTGTTGGATCCGAAGAGATTGGTGAAGATTCCGTCCTTGATCTGGCTGCAGAACATGGTGGCCCCCAGATCATAATAAATGGAGTCCATAATCAGATCCAGCATTCTGGAGGAAATGTCGTCACGGCTTACCTTCTGTTTCAGTGTGGTTTCGTAGTACGCCGGCATAACATCCCGCCAGGACAGGAAGTTCATGGTTTCCATAACGGCACCGGTGATCTCCGGCTTGTTGTTGGTGGCAGGTACGGTCATAGCGCGTATCCCGCCTTCTACCATGACGCCGTATCCTTCCCGACTTTCATCGTATTTGGGGAAGGGAACAATCCCGAAGTCGGATTCCATATCCCGCAGCTGCATGGTGCTGAAGAAAGTATGGTCGGCAAACAGAGCCTGGTCGGTCTGGAAGAAGGTTTCTGTGCGCCAGTAGTTGTTGGCGTCGGTGGATTTGGTGTACCAGAAGCCGGTGTCCCAGAAAATATCACACATGTTGGTGAAGATCTCTTCAATTTTCGGATCTTCCAGCAGCATGATGCTTACACCGCCCTGACCGTCTGTGGTAATGGTGCGATGCTTTGAAGAAGCCAGGAAGTTCATGGGCAGACCGTTTGTGGCACCCACTACACCGTAGATGTCATTTTCGCCCCAGGCACCGTCACCATCCGCATCCTGCTTGGCTGTATTGCCCATTTCCGCAAAGACATCCATGGTCCAGGTGTCTTCCATCACCAGATCATACGGACTCTGCAGACCCAGATCTGTGATCATATTCTTGTTGAACAGCAGTACATGGGTCATATCGTACAGAGACAGTACCATGGAGCCGTAGGTGAGGAATTTGCTGTCGCTGAAGTTGATGACTTCGTTGACGCCGGACAGCCAGTAGGGCTTTTCCAGATTCACATGGGGCAGGGATGCAATGTCGGTGAAGAAATTCTGGTGCGTCATGGCAAAAGCATCACGGTCACGCAGCATGGTAATATCATACGCCGGATCTCCTGCCTGCACTGCATTTTTGACTGCATTTGTGGCGGAAGCAGAGTCCGGTGTGACTTCATCCGCATTGAAAACAATATTGTATTTTTCCGCAGTGGCTATGGTACGGTTATACATGGCGTCGTTCAGCACATCTCCGGTCTGTTCCTGAATGACGGTGATGGCATGCTGGGTATGGCCTACATCGCTGGTGAGAAAAGTAAAGCTTTCCCCGCCGAAGTCCATTTCCGGAATATCGTCACTCAGCTCAGTTTCGGTTTCTTCAGCGGCAGTGTCTGCAGGGGTAGTTTCCGCGGTAGTTTCCTCAGCCGAGTCGCCGCAGGAGGCCATGGTGGGAGCCAGCAGCAGCAGGGTCAGCAGTAAGGCAAGCTGTTTTTTCATGGGATGAATCCTTTCAGTCAGATATGAGTATACAATATTATACAGAATCTGCAGGAAAATGTCAAGATTACAGACGGAACATATGTCAAAGTGGATCAGTAGGGGACAACGCTTCTGTGAGAAAACGCATGGTAAAACGTATGCCATGGAGAAATGCTTTCTTTTCGTAAAGACTTTGCAACTGCCCCTGCAGGGAAAGAAAATCATCCAGAAGGACTTTCTGTTCTGTTGTCAGTTCTCCGAGCAGAACATCTTCCGCCATGACGATCTGCCGAAGAACCCCCTGTTCCTCCGGTGTGTTCCGGCTGACTTTTTCCATCTGGTAGGAATGCCATAAATCTTCCAGAAATGCAGACATAAACGACCTCCTCATTTTGCATAGATCGAAAAGCATTTTTATGTACCCTATAAGGTGACAATGTAGATTATAGCACCTTATAAGGCACGTGTCAAGTATTTTCGGAAAGAATATGGTAAAATAAAACAAAAATATACAGACAGGACGGTGACGGGATGGAATATCAGCCGGAACAGCTGAAGCTGAGAGAAATCCGGGAAGAAATGGGATTTTCACAGGAATATGTGGCATATTATCTGCATACCACAAGACAGCAGGTATCCAAATGGGAAAAGGGAACCCAGATGATGGGTGTGGATAAGTACATCCGCCTGTCTGCTCTGTACGGGGTAACCGTTGATTATCTGCTGGGAATCACGGAAACCCGGAAATGACGGAACCTTTTCTCCATATACCAAATTCAAAATGAAAACCGCCTCACACCCGGAGACGGTTTTTTTGTATGCAATATTTCTTATTTCTGCCTTCTTACTTCTGATTTTTCTTCTCCATTCTCGCCCGCCAGATGTCCGCACCGTAGGGCATGGGAGAGAGAGGCAGCTTTGCTCTGGGAATATACGAAATCCGCAGATTGGTGCATCCGTAGGGAACCAGTTCGATTTCCTGTTCCATATGCACGTCCACAGGGCCGGTATACAGATCCATGGTCTTGCGGGGATAGGGCGGATAGGAATACAGCGCCTTGTACCCCGGCAGACGGAGCTTCACCGGCGGATTTTCCCATACATATCCGTCCGTATCACACAGTTCCACCTGTACCGCAGCAGGATCCGTGTCCTCCGCCATGGCGATGTTCCAGGTGATGTCGAATTTCCGCATGCCGTTGGATTCATACTGATCCGCTTCTCTGTCATAGTCGAACAGCGCACCGATGCCCCACCAATTCCATCCTTCCGGCAGCGGTGTGGTGGGATTGCCCTTCACGGTATGCCAGTATTCCGGCACATGGAACGCGAACAGCAGCGGTCCGTATTCCACCGCCATGGGGTATCTGGCACAGGCGTCCCCGTCATCCACCCGGGAAATGTCCACAGTCATGGGCAGGGTCACGGTGATCACATCCCCGTCGGCAAAGCTGCCCGCAATGGCATACCAGGTACCGGGGACAGCCGCTGTATCGCAGGTTTTTCCGTTGACGGCAAACCGGGCGTTTTTGCACCAGCCGGGCACCCGGAAGTGCAGGGTAGTTTCCACAGGATTTTCTGCCGAAACGGTGCAGGTGACGGTATCCCGGAAGGGGTAGGCAGTGTCCATCTTCAGCGTCAGTTCCCCGAAGTTCACAGTTGCGGGACCATAAGCGGCTATGTACAGTCCGTCATCTCCCCGGAAGGCCATATCCCGCAGGAATCCGGGCATTACCCAGCAGGAGGTCACGGGACAGCAGGCAATGGGATACACCGGTGCGTACAGCTGCATATCGTTGACGAAATTGCAGGATTCCCCGGTGGCGTAGATCTGGTTGGGCGAGGTCAGGTAGGCGATGGCCTTTTCGTCCTTTTTGCGGGCCCCCTGTGCGCCGTTGAATACGATCCGTTCGATCAGATCCATGTACTGCGGATCGCCGGAAGCCGCTTCCAGATGGGAGAGGGAATGGTGCAGGAAGGCAAAGGCGCAGTATTCCGTTTCCACAGACGCCGAAACGGGACTGAGGTATTCCGCATGACAGGGCATTCCCCCGGTGCGCTGCAGAGCTTTGGGCATCAGCTTGGCCACACCCTTCACGGCAGCATCCAGATTCTTTTCGTCTCCGCCGGCCAGATAGGCATCCGCATAAATCCAAAGATCACTGGCGTACCCTGCTGCGTGCTGGGAATTGTAGATCAGAGGCTGGAACCGCATGGCATTCTGGGAATAGCTGTACAGGTCGTTCCGGTTGCCGAAGTCGATGTAATCGTTGATGAAGTCCAGCAGGCGGGTATCCCCGGTGTGGAGATAGCAGACCGACATGGATTCCACAAGAGTCATCCCGGCATACCGGGTTTTGTTGTCCCCGCTCCAGTGGTCGCAGAACCAGAGCATGCACCGGTGTACCGCCTCCAGCACATCTTCTCTGCCGGTAGCGTCATAATACGCCAGCATCGCCTTCATCCCGCAGTTGGTACCCCAGGCGTTGTAGTCGTCCATCTTGTCGTCGGTGTCCCCGTAGGCGCCCATGTATCCGTCGGGATCCTGATTTTTCAGTACACCGTCCACCCAGGTGTGTGCCTTGTTTTTCAGGAATTCGTCGTCCAGCCCGAAGGCCAGTAGCATCAGCCCGTACCAGTAGTTCCCGGAGATTTCCGCACCCCATCCGGCTTTGGAACCGCCCCAGCCTTCGTTGGTGATTTTATTGACATAGGGGTACGCAATCATCTGCGGTTCCAGTTCATCCAGATGACCGCCCATCCCGTCCCGGCTGCGGAGAAGCTGTTCCCGGAGCCATCCTTCCGGCCGTACAGACCCCAGCGGCAGGGGCGAGAGTTTTCCGTATGATTTGATTTTCATGGTATTGACCTCGTTTTTCTGATAGGTTGTGAGCTGATTATACCACAGGAGGGCAGAAATTACAAGAGGTGGTGTGTTTTCCGGCAGATCCGGTGTCGCTGCGGGAAAACTTTCACATAATTTTCACGCACGAACAATTGCATTTCCCCCCCATTCGTGCTATAATAATACGATTCTATATATTTCTGCGAAAAACCGAAAGGAGCATCCAATTTCATGGATATGCAAATGACTCCGGTGGATACCCGGAAAGAAAAACGAAACGCGATACTGATCACCATTGCCGTAGTGATTGTGGCCGCCTGTGTGATCGGGCTGGTGGTGTATAACAATCTGGCCGACAGCGGATATTTCCTCCGCCGGGAAGTGGCTGCACAGAGCGAAAACTTCACCGTAAACGGCTCCATGATGACGTATTTCTTCTATTCCAACTACAACCAGTATTCCTCCATGTTCGCCCAGATGGGTGTGGATACATCCTATTCCCTGAAAGCCCAGTATGCGGACGAACAGAACGGCATCACCTGGTTTGACTACATGGCTACCCTGAGCCAGTCCTATGTGGGCGAGCTGCTGGCGCTGTGCGAATGTGCCAAGGCGGCCGGTATGGAGCTAACTGCCGAAGACCAGCAGGTAATTGACGAGGCCCTCGCCGCCATGGAAGAATCCGCCGGAGAATACGGTTACAATATAGATACCTACCTGATGGCCATGTTCGGTTCCGGTGTAAAAACGGAAGATGTGCGGGACAGCATGGAACTGGTTACTCTGGGCGGGAAGTTCTATGACAAGTTCAACGCTGACCTGACCTACAGCGACGCCGAATACGAAGCATACTACGAAGCCAACAAAGCTTCCTACCAGACCGTTGACCTGATCACCTGCACCGTGAAGCAGAACGACTTCATCGCCAAGGACGAAAACGGCAACCCCGTCGGCAGCATCACCGAAGCCGCCGCACAGGCAAAGGAATACGCCGAAAACATGGCTGCCGCTGCCAGTGCCGAAGAATTCCGGAATGCGATTCTGGCATACAACACCGACATCAAGGGCCTGAGCGCAGCCGAAGCCGAAACCGCCCTTGCCGCCTGTGAACTGAACGGTATGACCGCCAATGCAGGCAACGCCGCCAGCGACTGGGCTTTCTCCGCCAGGAAGGGGGAAACCAAAGTAGTGGACGCATCCGGCGGTGCTACCTATGACGTATACTACCTGATTTCCGCCGCCAGCCGTGACGACTCTCCCACCAGAAACGTACGTCACCTGCTGCTGACCACCGACACCTACGGTTCCGAAGCCGAATCCGCTGCCCAGACCATCTATGACCAGTGGAAGGCCGTGAACTTCGATCTGGAAGCCTTTGCCGCACTGGTATACCAGTTCAGTGAAGACCCGGGTTCCAAGGCTGCCGGGGGTCTCTACGAAAACGTATCCCAGGGCGATATGGTACCGGAATTTGACGCATGGCTGTTCGACTCCTCCCGGAAGAAAGGGGACACCGGCATGGTCAACACCTCCTATGGTACCCACATCATGTACTACGCAGGCGAAGCAGGCCCCGCATGGAAGGCCGCTGCCGATGCCTCTCTCCGTCAGGCGGACTATACCGATCTGATTGCTGACAACAGCGCGAACATTACCTTCAATTCCGAAGTGATTTACAATATCAACGCATAAATCCGGCATAAATTCCGGGAAAGGAGCGGTTATGGCAATTCACAATGTACGGGATTACGGTGCACTAGGAGACGGTCAGGTAAATGATGCGCCTGCCATCCAGAAAGCACTGGACGAAGGGGGATGTATTTACATTCCGGCAGGGAACTACCGGATCGGAAATACCCTGAAAATGCATTCCCATACCCGGATCCAGGCCGACGGCGGAGCGAGACTGTTTCTCTGTGAACGGCAGCCCAAGAAACGGGGCGATTTCCTGCTTTCCAATGCCGATCCGGATGCGGGAAATGAAGATATCACCATTTCCGGCGGCATCTGGGACGGGAACTTTGACGGAAAGAACATCACCAAGGATCCGGATCTGTTCAACCCCGATGCATGGTCCGGTGCGGTGCTGAATTTTGTGAACGTAAAGCGCCTGACCCTCACCGGGATGCATGTCTGCAACTCCACCACCTTCTATGTACGGATGGCAAGGCTGGAAGATTTCGTGATCCGGGATATCCACTTCTCCTCTGTGCGCCCTGCATTCAATCAGGATGGTCTCCATTTCGGCGGCCACTGTTACAGAGGATGCATCGAAAACATCACCGCCGCTCCCGGCCAGACCAACGACGATATGATTGCCCTCAATGCGGACGACTCTATCGTGCGGCTGGAAAATCTGGATCTGTGCCGCGGTCCCATTGAGGACGTGACCATCCGGGGCATCTGGGCGGAGAACTGCTATACGGCATTCCGCCTGCTGTCTGTTACCTCCCCCATCCGCCGGATCCGGATCGAGAATATCTATACCGGGTGCCGCCATTTCCTGTTCAATCTGGACGGGGCAAGATACTGCCGTACCCCTCTGCTGCAGGAAGAACAGTATCCGAAGGGGGCAGGACTGGCAGAAGATATTACCGTGGACAATGTCTGCTGCTGGAATACCGATCCGAACTGTGCGGAAAAGGCACTGATTGTATGCGAATCCGTCCCGAAACGATTCGTGGTACGCAGCCTGACCAGAGATATGACCAGAGATCAGAAGCCCGAGCTGCCGACCCTGCATGTGGGAAAAGTTACCGTAACTGCGGTATATGCCGCCGCCGGAGAGAACCACAGCCAGGCGATGCTGCACACCAAGGACGATGTGTTCCGGCTGTCCGGGGATCTGGACATGCTGACCATGCATTCCCATGCGGAGGGAACTACCGTGCCTGTGGAAGCATAATTCCCAACAAACAGAAAAACCATCACGGAACCCAATGGGCTATGTGGTGGTTTTTGTCATGTATGGGAATCACAGTTCCAGCGTGTAGGTGCCGGAACAGGCCAGATAATTGGGTATCCCCATTCCCCGCAGCCGATCGTTCCGGGGAATCATGCTGCCGTACTTCTCGTGCCCCGCAATGGTCATGGGCCAGAAGCAGCATCCGGGGGCGATGGCTTCGTACAGCGGGAAATCCGGCCCGTACAGCGCATGATGGGCAACCTGCACCGCATCCGCATGGAGGGTTTCGGGGCTGTACATTTCCAGCAGCACATCTCCTCCGGCGCTCATCACATCCCCCAGAATCAGCACCGATTTCCCGGCTTTGGAAATCAGCTTCAGCACCAGGGAAGCATCGTTCACCGTCTTCATAGGCCGCAGCATCCATTCCGCCTGGCTGTAGAGAATCTGCATCTCCGCCTCGCCCAGGGCAAACCGCATTCCCGCATAGGGCTTGTATATCCGGCATCCCCGTTCTTCCAGCCGGACAAGCTCCCGCCGCAGTCTTGCCGTGTCGTCCATCACATCCGGATCCCGTGCCGCCAGCAGTTCTTCGCAGGGGAGATTGCAGTATACCTGCCGGATTATCAGTCTGGCCAGTACCTCCGGGGCATCCATGACATGAAACAGCATATGCACATGGTCGCAGTGGGGATGGGTGATGATCCATGCGGCAATCTCAAAAGTCCCCGCCGGATCTCCTTCCGGGTGCAGAGAGGCCAGTGTTTCCAGCATTTCCTGCCCGTCCAGATCGAATCCGCCGTCGATGACGATGAACTGCCCGTCCCGCAGCCGCAGAAAGTAGGTCATCCCCCCGCCATGCTCCGGCCGGCACTGTACCTGATAGAAGAGTACCGTGTCATACAGCAGATTTCCTGTACAGCCAGAAGACTCCGGCAGTCCGGCACCGTACACTGCCCATGCTTCATCCAGTCGGGAATTGGCATAAACATATAATCCGGTGCCATTCTTTTCGTACAGCTTGCCTTCCGTTTCCCCCACAGAGGAAGTGTACCTTTCCAGCCATCCCTGAGAGGTCAGCGCGGATACAAAGGTGTCCAACTGTGCCGGATCCAGCCGGAAGAGAATATGTCCGTCCCCGGCGTTATGGGTATCCAGCACCGTCCCGGCAGGAAAAGAGGGGTATGCGGCAAAATCCAGTATGTCCATAAGCGTTTCCTTTCCCGAATAACAGACAGACCTGCCCTCGGATACCGAAAGACAGGTCTGCATGGTCAACGATTAAAACTTGTCAACAGGATAGAGAATCTTCAGCTGGTTTACCTTGCTCTGGTAAGCGGCCTGCTGCTTTTCTTCCTTCAGAGCGGCCATCAGCTCGTCCTTCACATCTTCGTAAGCCATTTCGCCGCCTTCTTCCTTGCCGTTGAGCCGGATCAGGTGGTAGCCGAACTGGGTCTGTACGGGAGCGGAGAGTTCGCCCACTTCCATGGTAGCGCAGGCATTTTCAAATTCGGGAACCATCTGGCCCTGACCGAACTGACCCAGATCCCCGCCGTTCTTGCCGGAGGGACAGGAGCTGTACTGTGCGGCTGCTTCTTCAAAGGTGATGTCCCCGGCCTTGATCTGGGCCAGCAGCTGGTTTGCCTTGTCTTCGCTGTCTACCAGAATGTGGCTGGCGCTGAAGGTCAGACCGGATACAAACTTTTCCTTGTTTTCTTCATAATAGGTCTTGGCTTCCGCTTCGGTCACACGCACCTTTTCCAGCGCCTTCTGCATGGCATAGCTGGTGAGCATGTCTTCCTTTACGCGGGTCAGCTGTTCCTTGAATTCAGGTTCTCTTTCGTACAGATTCCGCTGTGCGTCCATCAGGAAGAGCTTCCGGGAGATCAGCTGATCCAGAATCATAGCTCTGCCCTGGGGATTGTTGTAGTTCTGTCCTCTCTGGCCCATCTGCATCAGAGCCACGGTAACATCCTGTTCGGTGATGTTCTTGCCGCCTACGGTAGCGAGAACCTTGTTTTCCATATCCATTGTAGTGATTTCCTTTCGATGTTTATATCAATATCAGCTTGTATTGTACCAGATTTCCTGCTGTTTTGCAATAGGAAAGGCGAAATATTCCGTGGGATTTGGCATCTGTTCTTGACTCTCCACGTCTGAACTGCTATAATAGGAGGGAAAATCATAGAATCTGTGCGGAGGTGTATCCATGCATACCTGTGAACAACTGAAAAAGGATCTGCTTGCGCTGGGCATATATCCGGGCATGTCTCTCCTGATGCATTCGTCCTATAAATCTCTCGGCGGTATTGCGGGCGGTGCCGGTGCTTTCTTTGAAACCCTGCTGGACGTGATTACCCCGGAAGGAAACCTGATTGTCCCGTCCATGAGTTTTGCCACCGTGACCAGAGAAAACCCGTATTTTGATATCCGCACGACGCCTTCCTGCGTGGGGTATCTGACGGAATATTTCCGCACCAGTGTCCCCGGCGTAAAACGGAGCTTCCATCCCACCCATTCCTGCTGTGCCATCGGAAAGGATGCAGACTGGCTGATCGAAGGACATGAGCTGGACAATACGCCCGTGGGAGAACATTCCCCCTTCCATAAACTGCCCAAACTGAACGGCTGGATTCTGTTTCTCGGCTGTTCATGGGACAGAAACACATCCATGCATGGTGTGGAGGAAGTGGCAAAACCGCCCTTCTTCCTGGATTACGACCATCCTCTGCAGTACACCATGACAAACCGGGACGGCTCCGTCTATACCCAGCCCAATGCCCTGCGCCACTATTTCCACAGAGATACCATCGACCATGTACAGTGCTACAGACGGATTGTGGATCTGCTGGAAGGCGAAGAGGAGGTGCACTTCGGAAAGATTCTGGATGCGGACTGTGCGCTGCTGTATGCCCCTGCCGTATGGAAGAAGGGAACGGAAAAAATGACTGCAGAACCATATTATTTTGTGGATGTAGTAGAACTCTGAGAAAGGAACGATTCACTTTGGCACAAACTGAAACCATCCGGCAAACCCCACGCCGGACTGACTATATCACCGGCCTCCACCACGGTATCCCCATCGCACTCGGGTATCTGTCCGTGTCTTTCAGCTTCGGTATCGCCGCCGTGTCCCAGGGACTGGACTGGTGGGTGGCGGTACTGATCTCCATGACCAACCTCACTTCCGCCGGACAGGTGGCGGGACTTGGCATCATCGTCGCCGGAGGAACCTATGTGGAAATGGCTCTGGCCCAGCTGGTGATCAATCTGCGCTACGCCCTCATGAGCCTGTCACTGTCCCAGAAGCTGTGTGAAAACTATCCCACTTTCCACCGTGCCGTTACCGGATTCGGTATGACGGACGAGATTTTCGCTGTGGCATCCGGTCAGCCGGGAGAGGTGCGGCCTGCGTATATGTACGGGCTGATCACGCTGCCGTTCCTTGGGTGGACAGGCGGTACACTGCTGGGCGGACTGGCGGGAACCCTGCTGCCGGAAATGCTCTGTGCGGTACTGGGACTGGCCATCTACGGCATGTTCATCGCCATTATCATTCCCCCGGCCAGAGATTCCGTGGGCGTGTGTGCGGTGGTGGTGTTTGCGGCGGCGCTGAGCTGTGCCCTGCGGTACATACCGGTCTTCTCCGGAATCTCCTCCGGTTTCTCCATCATCATCTGTGCGGTGCTGGCGTCGGTGTTCGGTGCGCTGGTGTTTCCCCGGAAGGAGGGTGAATGATGCGGCTGCTTTGTTATATTGCCATCATGGCGCTGGTGACCTATGCCATCCGGGCGATCCCCTTTGTGGCATTCCGCAAAAAGATCCGGTCCCGTTTTGTGCAGGATTTCCTGTATTATGTCCCCTATGCGGTGCTGTCCGTCATGACCATCCCGGCGGTGCTGTATGCCACGGATCATATGGCCTCGGCTGCTGTGGGGGCGGCGGTGGCTGTGGTGCTTGCCTTCTTCCGCCGTGGCCTTCTGACGGTGGCGCTGTCTGCCTGCGGGGCGGCTTTGCTTGCGGAACTGGTGCTGACATATCTGCTTTGAGCGGACATCATGTATTCTGTATATACAATATAATAATAGGAAGAAATCACTCCTGCGGCAGGTTTTGCAACCACTGCGGGAGTTTTTTTGGTGGAGATGCCGAAAATGAATTTTTTCCGTAAATCCTGTAAAAAAAGTATTGCTTTTTGGGAAAGGATTGGCTAAAATAGTATCTGGTGAAATTTGAAAAAAAGAAGAAAGAAGAAAAGAAGAAGGAGAAATCTCATGGACATTTTTGACGTGCTGACAATGCTCGGCGGTTTATGTCTCTTCCTGTTCGGGATGAACATCATGGGACAGGCTCTGGAACGCTGTGCAGGGAACAGTCTGCAGGCGCTGCTTGGGAAACTGACCACCAATAAGTTTCTGGGTGTAATGACCGGGCTTGCCGTAACCGCCGTAATCCAGTCCTCGTCCGCAACGACCGTTATGGTGGTCGGTTTTGTAAACTCCAGCCTGATGACACTGAAACAGGCCATCAACGTAATCATGGGTGCCAATGTGGGTACCACTGTTACGGCATGGATTCTGTCTCTGTCCGGGATCGGAGATGACAATATTTTTGTACAGCTGCTGAAACCCTCTTCTTTCACGCCTGTTCTGGCGCTGATCGGGGTTATCCTGTACATCTTCATGAGCAATGGGAAGCATAAGGATCTGGGGCTGATTTTCCTGGGTTTTGCCACCCTGATGTTCGGGATGGACACCATGTCCGATGCTGTATCCGGACTCAGGGATGTACCTGCGTTCCAGCAGATGTTCATTATGTTCAAGAACCCCATTCTGGGTGTGCTGGTAGGGGCGGTTCTGACTGCAATCATTCAGTCTTCCTCAGCTTCTGTCGGTATTCTGCAGGCACTGACCACCACAGGGCATGTTTCCTATGGTGCTGCCATTCCCATCATCATGGGTCAGCACATCGGTACCTGTGTGACGGCCATGCTTTCCTCTATCGGTACCAACAAAAACGCCAAGCGCGCCGCACTGGTTCACCTTTGTTTCAATATTATCGGGACAGTGGTGTACATGACTGTTTTCATGGTTCTGAAAGCAATCCTGCAGCCTGTTCTGCTGGATGAAGCTGCCGACTATCTGGGCATCGCCGTATGCCATTCCATTATCAGTATTGCCAACGTAACCCTGCTGCTGCCCATGTCGAATCTTCTGGAAAAGCTGGTATGCAGACTGGTGCCCGACGAACCCGGCAAGGAACCGGAAAAGAAGGTGGAACTGGACGAACGTCTGCTGGCGACTCCCACCGTGGCTCTGGAACAGTGTCACAGCGTGGCGATGGATATGGCACAGAGCGCCGCCGCAGCCCTGCTGTCCGGTGTACGTGCACTGGGGAACTACAACGAAGAACTGGCCCAGTATGCCCGTGACCACGAAGAAAAGACCGACATTTACGAAGACGTCATCGGTACCTATCTGGTGAAACTCAGCACCCGTCAGATCAGCGAGCACGACAGCGCCGAAGCCACCAAGCTGCTGAAGATCATCGGGGACTTTGAGCGGATTTCCGACCATGGCGTAGACCTGATCGAATCTGCGGAAGAACTGCGTTCCAAGAAGCTGAATCTGTCCGAAGCCGCCACAAAGGAACTGGCCGTCATCAGCGAAGCCATTCAGGAAATCCTCTCCCTGACCCTGCGTGCCTTCACCGACAATGACCTGGACGCCGCAAACTCCGTGGAACCGCTGGAACAGGTTATCGACGATCTGAAGGAAACCATGAGAACCCGTCACATGATCCGTCTGCAGCAGGGTGGGTGCAGCATCGAAACCGGCTTTGTCTGGTCCGATATGCTGACCAACCTGGAACGGACCTCCGACCACTGTTCCAACATCGCCGCCTGCATCATCGACGTGGCGCACAACAACATGAATCTGCACCAGTCTACCAGAGAAGTCAAGACCGACAGCGAAGACTTCCGGAAGCAGTTTGCGGCATATTCTCAGAAATATCGCATCTGAATCGGATAAAAGAGACAGCCCTGTGGGAAATCCTGCGGGGCTGTTTTGTGTCCCGGTATAATTGATAATTTAGCAGACATAAATTAGGTAGAAATGTCAAAAATAGAAATAATGGTAGAGAATTCCTTTTGGTTGTTTACAAAGTGTGTTTTGTATGCTATAATACATTCATCCGATTTTATGTTGAGATATGAATCGGCAGTCAGAATAAATTACAAGGAGAAGAAGAAATGAAAAAAGCAAACAGACTGGTCGGCATTATGCTGTCCTGTGCGATGATGCTTGGGATGATGCCGACAGCAGGGCTGGCGCAGAAAGAACCTGAATTGCTGGTTCCGCAGTATACCTATACAGGCGGCGGTCTTACATTTGAGAAAATTTCCCATGTGAACACACCGCTGGAACAGCCGGATGGTATTGTAGATTATGCAGGCAGCGGTTTTGTTGTAGTGCATGATCCCAATGGGGAAACTGATCTGGCAGGAGACCGTGGACAGTCTTACTCATATGCAGCAGCATCTTATGGAGACTGGGTATATATCGGTACCATGTACGGTGGTCTTGGTGCGGCCAATATTATCAGCAGTTCTATGACGAGTGCCGGGATGGATCGTGAAACGGCTCTTGCTGTAGTAAATGCTATGTACAACGGACGGCTGTATATCAGTGAACCCGATGGTGCGAATGCCGGCGGGATCTTCTTCAAGTTCAATGTGAAAACCGGTGAAACGGTTATTCTGATGTCCAAAAATGAAGGTATTGAAGGCGGCGTCGGCATTATCCCCACATTCCGGAGTGCCTGTGAAGTGAACGGCAAGCTCTATTTTGTGGGTATGATTCAGGATGTGGAACTGATGGCAGGTCAGCCTGCTGTCAGAATCCCGGGATATGATATGCTGAACGAAGCGATCATGATGCAGAATGGTCTGCCCGTCATTTATGAAGTTACCCCTTCCAATGAAGCCGACGGAGATGTGCTGACCCGGATTTATGACTGCGTGGAAGATGATCTGGATATCTACAGATCCATGGTAGAGCAGAACATGTTCACCTCTACCCGTGCTATCGGTACTTTCAGAGATACTCTGATTGCCGGTTGTATGGATGAAAACGGTCCCTTCCTGGCAGCTTCCGCTGATCCTTCTGAAGGCCAGGAATCCTTTAAGAAAATTGCGGATCTGGATGACCTGTTCGGTTACCCTGCATACAAGCGGAATGATGCTTCCGGCGGCGGCGGGATTTATCAGGTTGTGGAATATGGCGGAAACCTGTATGTGGCAATTGTAACCGGACATGCGAACACCCACAATCAGGAAACCGGAACCAAGCGCAGCTTCGCCATCGTTCGCGGGGAAATTGCGGAAGGTGCTGACCCCACTGTTAAGAGCAGCTGGACATGGTCCGTACTGGTAGGGGATCCTGCTGACGGCGCAAAGTATCCTTTCGGGATCGACGAAACCCGTGTGAGCACCAATGCATGCACACTGCAGGTATATAACGATCATCTGTATATCGGTGATTACAACGATGTAAGCAGCGCTCTGCAGGGCTTTATCAGCGGTAAGAGTTTCCGTACCCAGGCTACCAATCTGGAACAGTCTCTGAACCTGTACCGCATGAACGTGGATGAAGAAATCGAAATGGTTGTAGGAGATCCCAACCCCACATTCCCGGACGGCGGTATTTCCGGTCTGGGTTCCGGGTATGACTCCCATATGAACCAGTATCACTGGCAGACCACTGTATTTGACGGCAAAATGTACCTGAGCACCATGGATACCACCAGCCTTCTGATGCCTCTGGCACAGTTCACCAATGGTGATATTCTGAAGATGACAAAAGAAGAATGGAAGAGCCAGATCAACTATATCCGTGTTCTTCTGGAACTGCTGCTGAAATCTGTATCCTTTATGCCCGGAGAAAATGCTATGACCTCTGGTACAGCCGATACGGATGTCAGCCGTGTGATGGCAGAAGCTCTGGTGAAGGATGCTATCGAAGCGGCACAGGCCCGCAAGAATGGAAAGAACACTGACAATATGGGAGAAACTCTGTTCAGAGCCAGAGAAGATGACAGTGAAATCACTCTGACCGAAGAACAGATCCAGTCCATGATTGACGGGATTCTGGATGGTTCCTACAGATTCGGAGAAATTACCGAAACACTGCTGGAAAATCTGAATGAAATCAATGCGAAGCTGGATGCCATGGAAGATCTGCTGCAGGAAAAAGTAAGCGAAGAATTCCAGAAGTTGTACGAAGAAGTACTGGATGCTCTGGAAGCGCTGAAGGCAAAGATTCCGGCCAGTGTAATGGGTCTGTACAACATGCTGGTGAGCTTCATTACCAGAGACAATATCGTAGATATTCTGAAGTCTCTCAAATACCTGATTACATCCGAAGCAGGTTTTGACCTGTATGCGCTGGAAGAACTGGCAGACGGTTCTGTGGTGATCGAAACCGTTACCGACAATGGTTTCGGCGATCCCAACAACCATGGTCTGCGTGTGTTTACGGAAACCGATGATTATCTGGTAATTGGTACTGCAAATCCGTTCTTCGGCACACAGCTGTGGCGTACAGCGATTGAACGGAATCCTGAACCGGAAGATCCGAATGATTCTGATGCTGCGAAGCGATATATGCCGGCAATGTTCAGTCTGCGTGTTTTCTCTACGGATGGCGGGAAAGCCAATGCAGAAGGGGATCTGCTGATTGCCCGGTATGCCGGCCGTACTCTCCGTTTCACACCGGATGAAGGGTACTGCATTTCTGATGTACTGGTGAACGGAAAATCGGTGGGTGCTGTGGATCAGTATCGGATTGTCGCTGCTGTATGCAATTACAATATCGAAGTGATCTTTGAAGAAATCGCTGTGGAAACAGAAGAAATTCCTGCAGAACAGGAAGCATAATGAAGGTATAAGATTTGGGAAAATCCCGGAGTATCCTGTAACGGTGCTCTGGGGTTTTCTGTCCTGTGGATTCAAAAAAGGAAACGGAAACATGAAAAAAGCAATGAAAATATGTCTGATTGTTCTGGCAGTGCTGCTTGTTGTTTTTACTGCTGTCATTTTATTTTTCTTCCAGTTCACACATGGCAGAAAAGAAATGGATCTGGAAAGCATGGGTGGAAACGGATCGGTATGGCAGAATTATATACAGTCTATTGATGCCTGCAACGCCTGGCTTGCGGAACGGGAAACGGAGGAAGTAAGTATAACCAGTTTTGACGGTTTGCAGCTGTATGGTACATATATTCCTGCCGAAGAAGCCAAAGCCTGTATGATCCTGATGCATGGGTACCGTTCCACCGGTATACAGGATTTTTCCGGTTTAATCCCATTTTATGGAGACAACGGATACAGCATACTGCTGATCGACCAGCGTGCCTGCGGAAGAAGTGAAGGCAAATGTATATCCTTTGGGGTGAATGAGCGGATAGATGCGCAGAGCTGGGCGGAATATATGGACGGGCGGCTTGAAGGCAAAATGCCGATCATTCTGCATGGTCTGTCTCTGGGCGGTGCGACCGTGATGATGGCAGCAGATCTTCCGATGCCGGCATCTGTGCGAGGGATTATTTCGGACTGCGGCTTTACTTCTCCGTATGATATTATCGCCCACTGCGGAAAAGCCTGGTTCCACATTCCCGCATTTCCTATGGTGGATATTTTGTCCGGAGCAACAGAACTGTTAGGCGGATTCGGATACAGAGACTGTACAACTCTGGACACTCTGGCGGAAAGTGATCTTCCCATATTGTTGATTCACGGCGGAAAAGATGATTTTGTTCCGACATATATGACAGAAGAAAATTATGCTGCTGCTAAAAACTGTAAAGGGAAACTGATTGTGCCGGAAGCAGGACATGCTCTGAGTTACATTACAGATCCGGATGCATACAGACAGGCTGTAACGATATATCTGGAAGAGATTCTTACCTGATACACATAGATACCATGAGATGCAAAGCAGAATTGCATTTTTACAGAAAAACCTTGCCAAACTGCAGGAAGTACGGTATAATAAAAAATATCATCAAAACAGAAAGTGTGATATCATCATGAAAATCGCCATCATCACCGGTGCCTCTGCCGGTCTCGGAAAAGAATACCTTGCCGCCGCCCCGCAGTATTTCCCGGACATCGACGAATACTGGCTCATCGCAAGACGGCAGGATAAGCTGGAAGAAGCTGCAAAGCTGGTGAACAGACAGTGCCGCATCTTCCCCATGGATCTGACAAAAGAAGACAGCTACCGCCGGCTGGAAGCAGAACTGCAGAAGCTGACCCCCACCGTGGCGCTGCTGGTGAACAATTCCGGCTGCGGGTATCTGGGCAACGTGGGGGAAGGAGAACTGGAAAATCAGCTCCGGATGGTGGATCTGAACCTGAAAGGCCTGACCGCTGTGACCCATGTGACCATGCCCTATATGGAAAAAGGCAGCCGGATCATCAATGTTTCCTCCATCGCATCCTTCTGTCCCAATCCCCGGATGACCGTGTACAGCGCCGGGAAAGCCTATGTGTCCGCCTTCTCCTACGGGATCAGCGAAGAAGCCGCCGGACGTGGGATTACCGTGACTGCCGTATGCCCCGGCCCCATGGATACCGACTTCATTTATCTGGGTGAAATCAAGGGCAACTCCAAGACCTTTGAAACCCTGCCGTACTGCGATCCGAAGAAAGTGGTGCAGGGTTCCTACAAGGCCGCTCTGGCAGGGAAGCGCTGCTATACACCCAGAGCTTTCTATAAACTCTATAAGATTCTGGCAAAGCTGCTGCCTGTGGGAATTACCATGAAAATGGCCAAAACCTGAGGAGGGATACCATGTTCAATCAGATCAAAATACGGTACAGCGCACCGTCCCCCATGACCGGCGTGATTACCTATACAACGGACGGAGAGGAAGTGCAGGATATATTCTTTCTGGAACCTGCGGAAACCGGGGAATTTTCTCTCCTGATCCAGGGTGCACTGACAGGAAAAACAGCGGAAAACGTCCGGATCTGTTCCCTGACCGCTCCGAGAGGGATGCCGCAGGACGCACAGATCCATGAAATTTCCACCGATATGGCGGATCTGCCGGAAGAAGCATGGATTGAGAAAAACAGCGTCCGGCTGGGGATTACACTGGAAATGGGCGGGGCGATATCCTCCCTCCATGATCAGGATGCCCCGGCAGGATACACCAATCTGCTGAACCGCTGTGACCCGGGCCGTCTGATCCAGCAGTCTTACTACGGATGTCACACTCCGCCCTACGAAATGGGAGAATTCATGGGCAAGTCATGGCCGTACAATCCGGTGCAGGGCGGCGACAAGGGCGGAAACCAGTCCCGGATTCTGGCATATACCCGGACGGAAAACGAAATCTACATCAAAGCACAGCCCTACGACTGGGGACATGTTGGTTCCATCACCCCATCTTATATGGAAAACCGGTACACCTTTCTGGAAGACGGCCTGATCCGGGTGGATAACCGTTTTACGGATTTCTCCGGTATGCCCCATCCTGCCCGCCACCAGGAACTGCCCGCTTTCTATGTGGTATCCGCACTGGATGTATTCACATGGGAAAATGAAGGGAAGCGTTCTTTCCGGGACGATATGATCTTCTGGCCGCTGGCAAAGGATCAGAACTTCCCGGTGACAAAGGATCACTGGTGCATGTGGCATGACAGATCCGGCTACGGGGTAGGGCTGGCGGTACCCGGTGTTGATCAGCTGTATGCGGGACGGCATGAATACAACGGTTCTGCCGATCCCCATGATGCCGCCACCAACTATGTGGC
>JAFQGY010000079.1 GCA_017415325.1 Clostridia bacterium | reverse complement strand
GGTTGCCATGATGGAGGCTCGCGACTGCCGGAACGAGTGGAAGGATAAGATCCTTGCCGAAAAGGATTACCTCTCCAAGAAGTCCATCTGGATCTTCGGTGGAGACGGTTGGGCATACGATATCGGATTTGGCGGTCTTGACCACGTGATCGCATCCGGCGAGGACGTAAACATCATGGTATTCGATACCGAAGTTTACTCCAACACCGGTGGTCAGGCTTCCAAGTCCTCCAACATTGGTCAGGTAGCACAGTTTGCTGCAGCCGGTAAGGCTATCGCAAAGAAGAACCTGGCTGAAATCGCTATGTCTTACGGCTACGTTTACGTTGCTCAGGTTGCTATGGGCGCTGATATGAACCAGCTGCTCAAGGCTCTGACCGAAGCTGAAGCATACAATGGTCCTTCCATCATCATCGGCTATGCACCCTGCGAAATGCACGGTATCAAGGGCACTATGCAGAACTGCCAGTTGGAAATGAAGAAGGCTGTTGACTGCGGTTACTGGCAGATGTTCCGGTACAACCCTGCTCTGAAGGCTGAAGGCAAGAATCCCTTCACTCTGGACAGCAAGGAACCCACCGGCGACTACAAGGAATTCATCAAGAATGAAAACCGTTACAGCCGTCTGGCGCAGACCAACCCCGAAAGAGCTGAAAAGCTGTTCGAACAGGCTGAAGCCACTGCCAAGGCCAAGTACGAACGTCTCACCAGATTCACTGAACTGTACAAGTAATTCGTACAATATTGCTGTTATAGCATAAACAGAACTGCACATTCCTCTTTTCCGGGGAGTGTGCAGTTTTTTAGTTGTATTTCAATATATACCGCCGCTTTCCGTTTATTTATCCAAAACATATTGACTTTTTGGCGATTTTATAGTAAGATTTATTCAACCAACTTACCTGCTGTGGAGGGAATACCGATGAAATTCTGGAAAACGACTGTGCTTGCCATGCTGCTGCTGGCGATGCTGCTTCCTCTGGCCGGATGCGGTTCTGCAGAATCCACGGAAACGGCACAGAATGATGCTCCTGCTGAGGAAACAGAGACTGTGGAAACAGAAACCGAAGTGGCCTGCGATCTGCCGGATACCGACTGGGACGGACGCAATTTTCATGTGCTTGGCTACGATGACGGAACCTATACGCAGTTTACCAATTTTGAAATCTGTGTGGAAGAAGCCAATGGTGAGGTAGTGAATGATGCCATTTTCAACCGGAATCTGGGGATCGACGAACAGTACAATGCCACTGTTTCCCAGAATCTGCTGACAGACATTGTAGGCAGCCTGAAAAGCTCTGTTATGGCGGGAGATGCACTGTATGACTGTGTGTTTATAGACATGCGCAACATTGGTACAGCAGTACTGCAGGGGTATCTGCTGGACATGAATGCTCTGCCCTATATGGACTTCACCAAACCCTGGTGGAATCCGGATGTGAATGCTGTGGTTTCGGTGGAAGACAGACTGTTCTTTACCACCAGTGACTTTTCTCTCCGTGATAAATCCCGCACGTATATTCTGACCTACAACCGGGATATGGTAAACAATCATGCCCTTGGTGATCCTGTGGCACTGGTAGACGAAGGCAAATGGACAATGGATCTGGTACGGCAGTGGACAGAAGCGGTTTCTCAGGATGCGGATGGAGACGGTGTGATGGATCCGCTGAAAAACGATGTGTATGGGATTGCCATGGACTCCTACAATGGTTTTACTGCTTTTCTGGCCGGCTGCGGCGAAATCTGCTGGACCAAAGATGATGCTGACCGGTACACACTGGATATGACAGGCGACAGAACCATCAGCGCCATTGAACGGGTGACGGAACTGACCTGCAATACGGATACAGCTTTCTACTGCAACGACCTGAACGACTGGAGTGCTTCCGGCAACAGCTTCCGGGGCGGTTATGCTCTGTTTATGACCTCTTTCCCGCACAGCCTTGCGACCCTTTCCGAAAGCTGTGAATTTGATTATGGCGTGATTCCCTTCCCAAAATATGACGAAAACCAGGAAAAATACAATGCTCTGGCAGATCTGTGGTGTATGATGTTCGGTGTGCCTGCCTGTGCCGGAGATCCGGCGTTTTCCGCATTCATGCTGGAAGCACTGTCCTACAGTTCCATGACCACTTCTCTTCCGGCATATTATGAAATTTCCTGTAAGAAGAAATACACCTATGACGAAGACAGCGCCCGGATGCTGGATCTGATTTTCGACGGCATTCTGTATGACCCGGCTATGATCTACAACTTCAATGGATTCTATCAGGTTCTTTGCAATACCTTGCCCAGTACGAAGAAAAATACTTTTGTCTCTCTGCATGAGTCAAGTAGTGTCAGTGAGCAAAAATTCATTTCCAAACTGCTGGATACTGCTGCGGAACTGAACCAGTAACGGAGATATTTGGTGGCATCCGTACAGGACAGGACTTTGGAGTAGTAAAAGAATAACGAAAAATGCACGGGTCATGTCAGGCTCGTGCATTTCTGCTTTCTGTTATATGGTTTTCAGAATCTCCGATACGATTTCTTCCGGTGTTTTGCAGTCACAGGAGAGCCGGTATTCCCATGGCAGTTTTGCTCTGTTCCTGAAGAGATGATTCAGTTCCACCGCTTCCTCTGCATTCCGGTATTCGTTGCCGTTGTCTCTGGTAAGCACACGGTTCCGGATCACGTCATCGTCTTCGGCAAACAGTGTAAAGAGACGGATATTGTCCGGTGCATAATGGTTATAAACCGTATCCGTGTATGGCTCCCGGATATCGGTCAGGATCACATGGTCAAAGCCGTGACGAAGATAGTTGTCTGTAACCAGCAGCAGATTCTCTATGGACAGCGCTTCTTCCTCTTCCCAGTCCAGTATGGTATGGGGATTTTTCTGCCGGAATTCCGGAATCCAGCCGAATTCAAACAACGGACAGCCCAGGTTTTCATGGAGCAGAGCGGCGATGGTGGATTTTCCGGTACCGGGTGCGCCGGTGATGAACAATACGCCCATCGTTACACCTCATACAATGCGTCGATTTTCCGATTGTATTCGTCCCACATCTGGGCAATGGCGGCGTAATCGGCATCATCCATGGGGCAGGATTCCGTCCCGATGAGAGAATACAGATCCGGTACGCCTACGATCTGCTGGTTCAGCTGCCAGTGGATGGTATCCCGGTAACTGTGGAAGCCTGCGTTGTCGGTATCCAGCAGTACGCCGGGCATGGCGATGGAAAACAACCTTGCACGCATGGTCAGGTCTTCCCTGTTGTTGCGGTTTTTAGCGTCATAATCGTGCAGTCGGGCGTGGTCGCAGATATGGGCAAAATACGGATGACAGGGACTGCAGTTGATCAGGGCGTCCGGTTTGATCTCCTTGGATTTTTGGTATATGTACGCCTGCATTTCATACAGAAGCTCCACGCCGTACTTGCCGGAATATGTATGTACCTTCCGGCCGATGGGATTGATAAACGCATAATCCAGCTTCATACCGGCACAGTTGTAACAGCCTTCTTCATCGGACAGAATCCGGTGCAGTGCCGTATCCAGATTGGCAAGAAATTCCGGGTGGCTGGGATCCAGCAGCACTTCTCCCTTATCGGTGGTGACACACAGATCCTTATTCCATCCGTCCGGATCCCACAGCTTGAACCAGAGCATGGTACGGATGCCGTTTTCCAGATTTTCATCCACAAATCCCCGCAGATCCGGCCACTTTTCGGGATCCGCTTCATCGGTTGCATAATGCTTCTGCCATTTGTCGTCAATAATCATGGCCGCCGGATGAAGTTTATGATGCCGCACTTCTTCCGCTATGTTTTCATAGATCCGCTGACAGGCCAGATCTGCGATGGGAGTACCTGTATCGGTGGATACGCCGCGAATCATCTGTTCAATCCAGCCGCAGACAAGAGGGCCATGCCAGAACCGGGGCGTCTGGTTCCGGGGATTGGGAACAGCAATACCGGATGTGAAGTAATAATCGGCATATTTCTGCAGAACATCCCACTGGTCGTCACCGCTGTATCCGATGATGGCAGGAGCGGTCCAGTCACCGTCCACCGTGACATGCCCATGCTGATCTGTCACCAGAGCAAATCCTTCCCGGAAATCGCTGCTGTGGCTGACACGGTAATCGAAGCTGTGGAAGTTGTGCTCCCCTCTCTGCGCCACCAGTCCCAGACCCAGCCGGCGGGTCATGTTCATACACCGGAATGCATAACAGAACATAGGAGGAACCATCAGCACTGACCAGCGGTGACAGTTCATGCTGGCTTTGAACACATATTCTTCTTCGTTGTACCAGGAAATACAGGGAGTGAACCCTTCCTGGAACTCATAGGCACTTCCCCATCTGCCGCTGATATCGCCGCTGAAATACCAGATTTCGTCCACCCGTCCGGTGCCGTGAAGGGTCAGCGCAAAATGGAACCGCAGCCAGTCACAGGTGAGGGTATATGTTTTTTTCCAGAGGGTGCTTTCGTTTTCCCAGACAAATACCGCTTTACCGGTTTCTTCCCGTATTTCCGTCAGGGCGGGAATGGAGGGTTCATGGTCCGGGATGGCACCGGAATCATCATCCAGTGTCTTCGGTGCAGCACAGCGCACGTCCAGAGTGGCAAAATTGTTGTTCTCAATGTCCACTGCAACGGTATGACCTGCTATCCGCAGAGTATATTCGGCACCGCGGACAATATAGCTTCCGTCAGATTCCTTCTGTATCAGTGTACGCATGGTTCTTCTCCTTTTCGGTTAATGGACTTTGCTCGGTTCAGTATACCATATTCCCCCGGAAATTGCAACAGATAACCACTGAATATTTACCCTCATTCACTGTATATTTTGATGTTTATACAGTATATTTTCGTATATTCACGTATACCCGGATACAATACTGGCAGAATTTTTTTGATTTTTTCTGCAAAAAGGGGTTGACAGCCAAACATAAACGTGCTATAATACAGGCACAACTTAAGAAAGACTGTGACGAAGACGTGTATACGGCAGATACGTCGTTTCAGAGAGCCTGTGGCGGTGGAATACAGGTACGGCAGCAGTATATGCTATCCCTTCTGAGTCGGGAATATCAAAAGGTTTTGAACCCGAGTAATGTTTCCCCGTAACTGCCACGTGACGGCAGAGGGTTTGTTGGAACCCGCAGAGTGGTGCAGGAATGCACAATTTGAGTGGTACCGCGGATAATGATTTTTCATCCGTCTCAAAGCAATTTGGGGCGGATTTTTTACGTCCCGGGCCAGGGTCTTTCAGGATCCGGAAGCTCTGGCTTTGACAGCCTGCCAACCAAAGCTGTCAACCTTCATCAAAGCTCTGCTCTTTCCGGCAGACAAGTTTCAAAGGAGATTACCGTTATGGAAAAAATGCTGCAAGAAGTCGCTGCCCGTATCCGGGAGACAAGACTGGTCTGTGAAGTATCTGAAGAAGAAATGGCTGCCTGCACCGGGGTCAGTCTGGATGTATACAAGGCCCTGGAAAACGGGGAGATGGACTTCACCTTTACCTTTATTTATAAATGCGCTGCCCGTCTGGGTGTGGACACCACCGACCTGCTGAAGGGTTCCAGCCCCACTCTGGAAGAATACAGCATCACCCGTCAGGGACGCGGTCTTCCCATTGCACGCCGTAAAGGTTTCCAGTATCACAATCTGGCTCCTCTGTTCAAGAACAAGGCTGCCGAACCTTTCGTGGTGCTGGCCAGATACAATGAAGCAGAAGCTGCAGCTCCCATCAAGCTGGGCCACCATGAAGGACATGAATTCAACTACATCCTTTCCGGGAAGCTGCGTGTTTCTCTGGACGGCAATGAAGAAGTGCTGGAAGCCGGGGACTCTATCTACTATGACAGCAGCAAGCCGCACGGTATGGTTGCTGTGGAAGATGACTGCCGTTTCCTTGCTATCATCATTGCCAACGGCGGTACCGCATATGATTATCCGGACGCACAGCCGGAAGCGCCTGCAGTCCCCTCTGCGGAAAACACACTGGTTCCTCTGCCGGAAAATGCCGTTGCACTGAACTTCATTGAATGCACCGAAGAAAACGGCAAGCTGAAGAAAATCACCTTCAAGAACGAAGACAAGTATAACTTTGCATACGACACTGTGGATGCCATCGCTGCCAAGACACCGGACAAGCTGGCGCTGCTCCATCTGGATGTACACAAAAACGAACGGCGTTTCACCTACAAAGATATTTCCCTGCTCTCCAACCGGGCTGCCAATTACTTTGAATCTCTGGGCATCAAGCACGGCGACACCGTCATGCTGGTACTCAAGAGACACTGGCAGTTCTGGATCGCTTCCATCGCACTGCACAAGCTGGGAGCCGTTGCGATCCCCGCTACTCACATGCTGGTGGAACACGACTTTGAATACCGTTATAAAGCAGCCAGCGTAGCCGCCGTGGTATGTACTGCCGACGGAGAAACGGCAATGCATGCAGAAAATGCCGAAAAACTGGTGGAACAGGACATCATCAAGGTAATTGCCAACGGACACCGCGACGGCTGGCATTCCTTCGATGACGAATTCATGGCATACCCGGATACCTTTGAGAGACGGATGGATGCATGCGGCAACGAAACCATGTACATGCTCTTCACTTCCGGTACCACCGGATATCCGAAGATCGCCGCACACAGCTACAAGTATGCACTGGGGCATTACATCACTGCCCGGTACTGGCACAACTGTGATCCCAACGGCATCCACTTTACCATCTCTGATACCGGCTGGGGCAAGGCTCTCTGGGGCAAGCTGTACGGCCAGTGGCTCTGTGAATCCTGCGTATTTGCCTATGACTTCGACAAATTCGATGCAGAAGACCTGCTGCCGCTCTTTGCCAAGTATCAGATCACAACCTTCTGTGCACCGCCCACCATGTTCCGGTTCTTCATCAAGGCCGGCATCGAAAACTATGATCTGTCCTCTCTCAAGCACTGCACCATCGCCGGGGAAGCACTGAATCCCGAAGTGTTCCACAAATTCAAGGAATACACCGGTCTGTCCCTGATGGAAGGGTTCGGTCAGACGGAAACCACCCTGGCCATCGCAAACTTTGTAGGCGACACTCCCAAGCCCGGCTCCATGGGTCATCCCTCCCCGCTGTATGATGTAGACATCGTGGATTATGACGGCAAATCCTGTGAAGTTGGTGAAACCGGTGAAATCGTGATCCGCACCACCGAATCCGTTCCCGCAGGTCTGTTCAAGGGCTATTACCGGAACGAAGAAGCTACCAAGGAAGCATGGCATGACGGATACTACCACACCGGCGACACCGCATGGCGTGACGAAGACGGTTACTTCTGGTATGTTGGCCGGACTGACGACGTAATCAAGTCCTCCGGCTACCGGATCGGGCCCTTCGAAATCGAATCTGTGATCATGGAACTGCCCTATGTTCTGGAATGCGCCATCACTGCCGTACCGGACGAAATCCGCGGCCAGGTGGTCAAGGCTTCCATCGTACTGGTAAAGGGTACGGAAGGCACCGACGCACTGAAGAAGGAAATCCAGAATTACGTAAAGGAACACACTGCTCCGTACAAGTATCCCAGAATCGTGGAATTCCTGGACGAACTGCCCAAGACCATCTCCGGCAAGATCCGCCGCGTGGAACTGCGCAACCGGGATCAGAAATAATCTTATAGAAACAAATGCAATCTGGCTGGTCTTTCCGATCGGTCAGATTGTTTTTGCAATACTTGTAAATTTTTCATCGTTCCGGTTGATTTTTCAACATTCCTATAGTATAATATATGTGACAAATTTCTTTACAGAAAGGATACCCTATTCCATGTCTGATTTTATGAATTCCGCTGTCGGGACTTTCCTGTTCAGCACAGTGGTTCCCTACCTGTGGCAGATCATCGGTGCCCTGCTGGTGGTACTCATCGGCTTCAAACTGGTGAATGTTTTCGTCAGAAAGCTGTCCGCATCCAAAGGTTATGAAAAACTGGATACCAACATCCAGTCTTTCCTGACCAATGTTCTGAAAATCTCCCTGAAAATCGTTCTGGTGATCGTTGCGATTTCCATGGCCGGTATCAAGACCACCGCTCTGATCACGGCTCTGGGTGCCTGCGGTGCCGCTATTGCGCTGGCTCTGCAGGGTGGGCTTTCCAACATTGCAGCAGGTGTCATCATCGTACTGTGCAGACCCTTCCATGTGGGGGACTTCATCAATGCCAACGGTGTCGCCGGTGTGGTTAAGGAAATCAATATTTACTACACCACGCTGATTACCCCTGACAACCAGCGGATCATGATTCCCAATGGTGCCCTGTCCAACAGTACCATCACCAACCTGTCCACCGAAGCGACCCGCCGGATTGACTTTGAATTCAATGTTGCCTACT
>JAFQGY010000078.1 GCA_017415325.1 Clostridia bacterium | reverse complement strand
GTACCGATCTGGGTTTTGAAGCGTTCCTGGGTTTCGTCCAGCTTGGGATAGGGGACGATCCCGAAGTCGGCGTCCATATTCCGCATCATTTCGCCCTCCAGTACATACAGGTAGGACATATGGAACAGCGAACGGTCGGTTGCGAAGGTTTCCGGGAAGGTATAGAAATCCACTGCGGTAAATTCTGCATACATATCGCCTCTGGATTCAAACAGTTCCGCCAGTTCATATGCTTTTGCAATCCGGTCGGTCAGGGGAGTGACGGTGCGATTGTGGTTTTCATCGGTGATGATGAAGGTGACATCCATCCCTGTCTGCAGTGCCCGGAGCGGAACCCCCTGCAGATAATTGCCTATGGCGTCTGTTTTGAATTCAATTTTACCGTCCCCGTTCAGATCCACCACGGCAGCTTCGGACATTTCCAGGAATTTTTCCATGACCCACTTGTTTTCCCGTACCAGGGTATAGGGATCATCCAGCTGGAAATTGTTCAGCACCCGCTTGTTGAAATAGACCACGGCGCAGTCTTTGTAAACGGAAAGGTTGGCGTCCCCCATGCAGCAGAACAACTTATCTTTCAGGCTCAGGTCTTTTTCCTGGTTGACAATCCACCATTCGTTGTCCAGGTTCAGGTCTTTCTGTTCTGCCAGATCCAGGAAGTTTCCGCCGGTGAACAGGGGGAGGGTACATACAATGAAGCCGGTTGCCAGATCGTAGGTAGAATCACCTGCGATCACTGCATTGGAGATGAAGCTGTTGTAGGTGTCCCGCACCTCCCAGCCGCCGTCTTCATACTGGTAGGAAAACTTGATGTTGAAATGTTCTTCGGTTTTCAGGCTTCTGTCAAAAATGGCATCGTTTACAGCTTCCCCGGTGTTTTCGGTGACAAATTCATACGCCTTTTCGGTTGGAACAAGCACATGAAAATCTCTGCCGCCGTTATCTTCTTCCGGGATTCCCAACTGAATCTGGGTTTCGGTTTCTTCTGTGGTTTCTATGACAGCAGTGGTGTCTGCCGTTGTTTCCTGTACCTGTTCGGGTTTGCCGCAGGAGACAGTGGATGCGGTCAGCAAAGCGGCCAGAAGTATAGTCAATATACGTTTTTTCATATAGCGATCCTCATATAATCAGTATTTGATTTTGTATATGCGAAATGGAGTCAGAGGTTTGCTGAGAGGTACAGTTTATTTGTCTTCCTTGTCTTCGCCGGGCTTTTTGTATTCGCCGTCCCGGATGCCCGGATATTTTTCGTCCAGATAGGCTTCTCTGTAGGGGTTCACGCCGGTGGAGACGGTTTCCGGTTTGTTGGGCAGCAGCCAGCTTTCTTTCTTATAGAACTGGTTGTGGAACTTGTTTTCCGTCCGTCCCGCCTTCTCCAGCACGTTCATGCAGGCACGGATACAGCCTCTGGCACCGCAGACTGCAAAATACCCGGTGTGTTTCAGAAGGTAATCATAATAGGACAGCACGGCAGTATTGTCCGGTTTTCTGCCCCACTTTGCTCCGGCCATGGAGTAGCAGAGGATGTACGCTTCTTCCTCCGTCATGTCGGTGTTCCGCACATCAAAGGCCATGTTGGGGAATTCCTTCTTGTGGAAGGGAGAACATTCGTTGTTGAAGCCGTGGTGGGACAGGGTACATCTGCCCATCTGCACGTCGCCGTACCAGATGGATTTTTCGTCCCCGAACTTCACCACCAGCCGCTTATCCGGGTCTTTCACGGAAGGCACTGCATTGCCGGGACATTCTCTCTGGCAGGCGCCGCAGTGCATACAGATGGTACCGGTGTCCAGAATCGGGTCGGGTTCCAGTTCGCAGTCCGTGAAGATCAGACCGATCCGTACACGGGGGCCGAACTTTTTGGTCAGGAATACCTTGGAGAATCCCACTTCCCCCAGACCGCATCCGGCCGCCACGATCCGCACACTGCAGACCACATCCGGCGGAACCTTGTCGGGCGCTACGGGATCCTTCATGGTGCCCTGTCCTTCCGGTACGGCGGGATAATGGGCAACCGCTTCCCAGCCGTGGTCTTCGATGAAGCAGCACATTTCGTAGGTTTTGATGGGACGGAAGAAGGAATTGAGCTTGTTGTAGGAATAGAATGTATAGTTGTGCCAGTGGGTACCTTCTTCGATGCCGCGGTAGGATCCTCTGGGAATCCGCATGGCAACGGCAATCACGGATTTGGCTTCCGGGAAGTAGGTCAGAGGAGACAGCAGGGTGGGGGCATCCTTGAACCGTTCGATGTTCCCGATGGCGATGCAGTCCAGGCCGATCTCCTTTGCCTTGTCCTTGATCATCTGAGAGGTCAGTTTCATATGTACTACCTCCCGATTACTTGGCGGATCTGTCGCCGTCTTTGCTGAAGGAACCGCCCAGTACGTTGGCAGCTTCTCTGTTCAGTTCCGTATACTTTCCCCGTTCGTCCAGTGCCCAGGCGTCTCTCTTTCGGAAGGAGTTTTCAAAGGTGTTGGACACACGGCGCAGGGCTTCCAGTCCGTTCATGCAGGTACGGTTGCACAGGGCTGCCACACGGTCAGGCTTGCCTTTCTGGGCAGAGAACCGGTTGGGAATGGCACCGTTCCTGCAGACACGGCACAGGTCATAGTTGATTTTGGCCACGGTCATTTTCTTGCCGCAGATCTCCACAGTATTGGTTTCGGTTTTGCTGATGGCGCCCAGAGGACATACGTCTGCGCACTTTTTGCAGCCCACGCATACGGCAGTTTCCAGCTGGGGAGTCCCTTCGATTTCCGCATCGGTGATGATCATGTGGAACCGCTGACGGGAGCCGTAGGTTTCGGAGAAGGGGATGTCATTGTAGGAGATTTCACACAGCCCTGCAGCTACGGCAGCGTATGTGAAGTCCGGGAACACATTGGGGGCAGGTCTGCCGGGGGCAACGGATACACCGGTGGGAGCGATTTCCGGCGGATTGGGGAAAATCGGCACTGCTTCCCAGCCTTCGTCTTCGATGGCATTGACCAGACCGTAGCAGGCGATGGAGAGGAATTCGTCCTCCAGCCAGTTTTTGCCGAACAGGGAATAGTCCCCGAAGTTGGTGCCTTCTTCCACACCACGGAGAGAACCACGGCAGATGCGGCGGCCCACCATGATAACGGTCTTGCCTTCCGGGAAAATGGAGAAAGGATTGTGGGCGGGATCCACGCCGTCAAAGCGTGCTTTCGGAGCGAAGCCGATCAGATCGATGCCTTCCTTTTTTGCGGCATCACGGATTTTCTGTTCCAGAGTGGTCATGATACTTGTTTCCTTTCCGGTTGATATGGAGTGTTGAATGTACAGTTTTCTGTATGGACGACGGAACAGGCTGCAGTTATCCGGCAGGTTTGTTGGGATTCTGTACAGGAGTATACAGACTGTTTGACCTTATTTTATACATTATACCAATTCAATGTGGCGAATACAAGAGCATTTCGCAACCGTATTTGTACAAAACGGCACTTGTTTTTTGGATTTCCTGTGCTATAATATAAAAAACGGCACAGAAAGAGGAAAGGGCATGTTTGACGGAAAAGGCGTTATCATTGACTGGCTGAATGTATCCACGCTGACAAAACAAAAAACAGACTGGGTTAGGGTACCGGGACGGAATTTTCATTCGCTGACCTTCCGGCAAAGCGGAAAAGTACTCTTTCAGTCCGGTGGGGTGAGTCTGACTTCTACTCCCAACACAGTAACATTTATCCCCCGTGGGATTACATACGATACGGCAATCTGTACAGATATGGATATGCTGGTTGTGCATTTCACCTCCACGGAAGAACTGCCGCATCTGAAACCGATGGTGATTCATCCATCCTATCCGGTGGTGATCCGGAACCTGTTTCTGGCACTGGTGAACCGGTATTCCATCGGGAGGGAACAGGACTATGTGTGTCTGTCGATTCTGTATGAGCTGCTGGCGGAATTGTCCATGGAAATTTCCTTCCGGAGACCGGTTCCTGCCAGAATGCTGGAGGCCAGGGAGTATATGGACGAACATTATAATGAAGACATCCGTGTAGCGGCACTGGCGGAAAAAGCCAATGTGGGAGAAACATATTTCCGGCGGGAATTCCGGATGTGTTTTGACTGTGCACCGGTGGTATATCTGAAAAATGTACGGCTGGAAAATGCCAGAATATTGCTGGAAAGCGGACTGTATACCATATCCGAAACGGCAGGGCTCTGCGG
>JAFQGY010000077.1 GCA_017415325.1 Clostridia bacterium | reverse complement strand
TGCGAAAACGCCCAGAAGGTTGCAGAATATCTGGAAAAGCACCCCAAGGTAACCTGGGTAAGCTATCCCGGTCTGCCTTCCAACAAGTATTATGCACTGGCACAGAAGTATCTTCCCAACGGTTCCAGCGGTGTCGTATCCTTTGGTGTTGCCGGCGGTCGTGCTGCTGCCACCAAGGTTATGGACAACATGCAGCTTGCCGCCATCGTAACCCACGTAGCCGACAGCCGTACCTGCCTGCTCCATCCCGCCTCCACCACCCACCGTCAGCTCACCGACGAACAGCTGGAAGCCTGCGGTGTCAGCCCCGAACTGATCCGCCTGTCCGTAGGGATCGAAGACGTGGAAGATATCATTGCCGACCTGGAACAGTCTCTGGCAAAACTGTAATACAGCATATGTCTGACATTATCCATGTCCGTGCGGAAGAGATTCCTCCGAAGCATAAGGATGAACATGATGGGTATGCCTATGTGCGTAGAGATCTGGTTCCAAGGAACTGTACCGGCAATACACTTGTAAGCCAATATGAAATCCCTCCCCTGAAATCGGCGTATCCCTATCATTTTCATCACAAAGATGAAGAAACCTTTTATATTCTGAAGGGGGAAGGCTTGCTGCGTACTCCGAAAGGGGAACAGATAGTCCGTACAGGTGATGTTCTGTTCTTTCCGGCTGGTCCGGAAGGTGCCCACAAGCTGACCAATACCTCTTCCACTGAAACCCTTGTATACATGGATTTTGATGTAATCCACGATCTGGATGTTGCCGAATATCCGGATTCCGGAAAAATAGGTGTGTGGGGGAAGGGGATCAACAGAGTATATCTGCAGGAAAATGATGTGGGATATTATGAGGGAGAATGACCCTTGAATATGAATATGCTGCACTTCATTTTTCCCACAGAAACATATGAACAACAAGCCATAGAGTATATTGAAGAATTCATCCGGTACAGTTCAGAAATCAACGGCTCCGGCGGACTGGATACATATCTGCAGAATGCCACCTACCGTGACTGGCTGCAGAAAATTCACTCTCAGCTGGACATCGCCAATATTCCGGAAGGGAAGGTTCCCTGTATCACCTATTTTGCCGTCCGGGATGCAGATCACAGAATTGTCGGTATGGCGAACATCCGGCTGGGTATGAATGATTTTCTCCGCAAGGAAGCCGGACAGATCGGATACAGCGTACGTCCCACGGAACGCCGGAAGCATTATGGGACAGCAATCCTGCAGATGGCCCTGGATGTATGCAGGCGGATCGGGTATACCGAAACAGTTCTGACCTGCGGTCATGACAATCCTGCTTCTGCCGGTGTCATCCGGAACTGCGGCGGTATACTGGATGTGGAATTTTTCAGCAACACCTATCAGGAAACCCTGCAAAGATATAAAATTACTTTGTAACAGAACATCACAGGAAACTACTCCCGTAGCTGCTCCTGTGATTTCTTTTTGGAAACAGGAAAATTTCCGAAACAAATTTGCAAAAACCCCTTTACAAAAGAGAGCTGATGTGGTATAATAATAAAGCCGACAGAAACCGTCCTTAGCTCAGCCCGGATAGAGTACCGGATTCCGATTCCGATGGTCGTGGGTTCGAATCCCTCAGGGCGGGTCAAAAAAGAAGCTCCCTTCCATGTGTTGGGAGTTTTTTTCTTACAATTTTCCATTCCGGAGAAAGGATCGCTTATGAATACCATCTGGTCCACCTATATCCAGAAAACAGGTACCCTGTATCAGTCCCGGAATCTTCGTTTTGCGGATCTGTTCCGGGAAAAATATATGACAAGTTTCGGTCTGCCGGACACACCGGATCTGCGGATTCTGGAAATCGGCTGCGGCCCCGGATCCCTGGCACAGGCACTGCATCGCTGGTATCCGGAGGCATCCGTAACTGGTCTGGACAGAGACACAGAATTCATTACATTCGCCCGTTCCCAATCTCAGGAAATCCGGTTCCTGGAAGGAGATGCAGAAGCACTGCCGTTTCCAGACGAAAGTTTCCATGTTACCATATCCAATACCGTCATGGAACATATTGAACCGGGAATCTTTCTTTCAGAACAGTACCTGGTGCTTCGTCCAGGGGGAATCTGTCTGGTTCTGTCTGCCAGACCAAGCAGAATCCATCATGCCGCTCCCTGTATTGCGGAATGCTCTGCGTTTGAAAAAGAAATATATTCCCGTACCGAATCCTATTTCCGGGCTGTCAATGAAACATACGGTGTCTGCCGGTATCCCAGAACAGAACAGGAAATGCCGCAGCTTATGCAGGAAGCCGGGTTCCATGATGTTTCCACAGAATATCTAACCATCAATCTGACACCGGACAATCCTCAATACACCCGTGAAACTGCACATGCCATCATCAACGCCAACAGGCAGAACGATCTGGACGGAATTGACTATATGCCGTATGTGGCACCTGGAATTGTTTCTGCCGAAGAAATGGCAGAGATGAAACGGTTGATACACGCCAAATATGACAAACGTATCGAACTGTACGATGCAGGAATTCCCCAATGGGATACAGACCTGTCCCTGACCATGGTTCTGCGAGGTATTAAATAAGAAGGAGTACCATATGATTCTATCCGATAAAACCATCATGAAAATGCTGACAGAAGGATCCCTGACCATTACCCCAATGGAACCGGAGCAGATACAGCCCGCCAGTGTGGATATCCGGCTGGGAAATACATTCAGTATTGTAGAGGATTCTTCCACCGGTATCATTTCCATGGACAGAAAGATCGACTATAAAACCATGGAAACCGATACATATATTCTTCTGCCCGGGCAGTTTGTTCTGGCTACCACCATGGAATACTTTGTACTGCCGGATGATCTGACCGCATTTGTGGAAGGCAGAAGTTCTCTCGGCAGAATGGGACTGTTCATCCAGAACGCAGGCTGGGTGGATCCCGGTTTCCGCGGAGAAATTACACTGGAACTGTACAACGCCAACCGCTGTGCCATTGAACTGAAAGCCGGCAGACGGGTAGGGCAGCTTGTGTTTGCCAAAATGGACGATCATGCTCTGCATCCCTACTGCGGAAAATATCAGGGACAGAAAGGCGCAACCGGTTCCAGGGTATATATGGATACCGAACTGCAGTAACACCCTGTAAGCAGAAATACCACCGTCTCGCACAAACGACAGGTGGTATTTTTCAATTTATCAATCAAACAGTGCATCCGCCAGACGGAACCCGTTTTCTTTCAGGAAATCATACATATCATGTACACGCTGGCCATCGTAATCTTCCCGTCTGTGTCCATCAAATCCTATGCTGATATACACCCCGGCATCCCGGATGATCTTCTGTTTCACCGGATTGCTTACGAATTCTTTTACATATGGATGTTCCGTGTACCGATGGATACTGTCATAGCTGACGTTCATTTCCCAGAAAATCTTCCGTTTCGCCATTTCCGTAAAGAACTTTGTATAGTCATATCCATATTTATCACAGTACGCAAACATATCCGTGTGGGCAATCCCGCAGCGAATTCCCAATTTCTCACAGAATCCGAATAAGTCACCGCCTACGATGCTTTCGTCAGCGGTAATGTGCTCAATCAGACAATAGTCATAATCCGCAATCTCCGCCGGATCAGTAATGTCATAATGACTCGGAATGGTGGCAATCTCGATCCCGGTCAGAAGACGGATCCGTTCTTTGTTTTGTTCTGCCAGCGCCCGCATCTCACGGATATACTCCCGTTTTCTGGAACCGATGCCATAATTGTGGTCACAGATCCCGAACAGGCGGATTCCGTTTTCCACGGCTGTATTCACCAGCAGCTGAGGATCATCTCTGCCGCAGAAGCTGTAATGGGTATGGGAGTGGATATCAAATACATTGCGCTCTTCTTCCCGTTTCAGCAGGTCAATGGTACAGCGATAGGGCATCGGATCATCCGCAGCAGGCCGGATTTCAAGAATCACCGGTGCATGATTCAGTACACCGCGGCTCCACATTTTGAAGAAGGATGCATAACAGATCATGGGACCAAAGAAGTTCGGAATGGGATTGTGGTTATGCAGGCCCTGATGATCCTGATTCACCTGATGAAGATGATAGCCCACCGTTTCCGAACCTACCTCCGCATACCATGGCCCCAGTGTATAGGTCTCCACCAGAGGCATATTGTTCCGGGCATGTCCTGTATCCAGATGCATTCCCACCGTACGGGAACATTTTTCACGCAGCATATGCACAAATGAAAGACATTCCTCCGGGATATACCCATACCGTCTGTCTTCTGCAGTTTCCCCACGTTCCGTATGCATATTTTCCACGCCGACCATACATCCGTCGGGAAGTTTTTCGATGTATTCTGCTGCAAAATCTGCAATCTGTTCCAGAAGGGAAGGTTTTTCAGCCAGCACAGACAAGTGTACTCTGGGCGTATGTACGGTGATCCTGTCTGCACAAACCCGGGAAGCAAATGCAGTAAAGCGTTCCCAGTGTACCGCAGATGCTGTATTGCCGTCCCGATCCGCCAGATCCGGTGCATGCAGGGACAGGCAAGTACCTCCATTCCGCCGCCAGTCACGGAGCAGTGTATCCAAAACGGCGGGATCCATATCGCCCGCTCCGGGACGAAGTTCAATACAGCCAATATGGTTCTCTGCAGCATAGGGAATATCCGTCTCCGGATGATAACAGGAAATCCCGATAAATTTCATAAATTCCACAGGCACAGGACAGAAATATACGGATTTTTCCAGTTTCTTTGTATCGGTATCATAATACACGATCCCCGGCTGTTCTCCGGCAACCTTGTCCGGGTCTGCAGCTGCCAGCATATGGGTATCGCCTTCATCTTTCGTGTAATGCAGATGTCCGTAGAAAACCGGCACATGGGGATGACTTTCCCGCCATACCGTCATTTTTTCTCTGTGGGGAGAGGGAAGCGAACGAAATGGATGGTGCATGGCAACAATGCAGTGGTCATCGGCAGCATCCAGAGCCGCATAATCTTCTTCTGTCAGCCGGCATTCTCCGTCATGCAGTGCAATCACTCTCCATCCGGAACCGATATCATTCACAGACGGAGATGCCAGGGCACGGAAATATTCTTTTGTTTCCGGATTCCGGTATTCGGAATTGCCGGTACAGAGTACACAGGGAATCGAAAGCGGTTTTATAGCTTCCAGAAAGGCTTCTGCCTGTGCAATGTCCCCATGTATGGTGAAGTCCCCGGGAACCACAAGGGCATCAGCATGCTTTTTCTGCATATCCTCTACCGCCCATCGAAGCACATCATACTGGATGGCATCCGGGTGATAGGGCAGGTGCAGGTCACATAACAAACAGATTTTCATATACACTCCAATGGTTAAAGTAAACGCTGAATAACCATAAATCATTGTTTACTTACCTGTTGTTTTCGATCTTGGATAGACTGTGTTCAGCAAACGCTGACCTACATAAATGATTACTCAATTGTACCATGCACACCCATATTTGTCAAGATTCAGGACAACAGCTTGTTAGTATTACCGGAAAACATCCCCCAATATTGCCCGTTTTGACAGGGAACTTTTCATAAATTCATTCGTCTAAAGCAGCAGATTCTGCAGAAAGGAATTGCTGCCATGTTACTTTTCTATGCCTGTTTATATACAGGTTTACTGTTTATCCTGCAGCGCGTTCTGTTTACCAAAACACAGAATACATTCCTGCAGTGTATACCGTTGTACTGCATTGCCGGCATATATCTGTTTTCCATCGGATGTATTCTTTATGATACACTTGGATATTCCGTCCACGATGGATATCTGTTTTATTCATTTTTGGGATGGACTCTCATAATTATCAATACTGCTGCACTGATTGCGGTTGGAATTGCATGGTTGATCGAAAAAGTCTGAACAAATACAAAAAACACCGCTCCATTTCTGAAACGGTGTCCGCTGTCATGCTCCATCGGAGAGTCGAACTCCGGACACCTTGATTAAAAGTCAAGTGCTCTACCTACTGAGCTAATGGGGCTTCTCATCACAGCTTTTATATTATAGCACTTTCTGGCGTTTTTGTCAATAGCTTTTCTGAAAAAACTAAAAATATTTTTTATATTCCGTATCCTTAGGTGTGGTACACGATTCAATGCTATGATTACAATATATGACACATTCTTTTTCAGAATCCGTTTCCTCTCCACAATATAGCGGATATGTACATGATTTTTCAGGAAAAATGTGCAGAATGTGTGGCAAATACCATTTGAAATCCGACAGAGAATATGATATAATTAAAACAAGCTTTTTGTTCGTTTGGAGCACCCATATATACAGTGTCTTCCCAAACCGAGCTCCACAACATATTGACCGGAATAATACCGGCAGAACAGTGAGGATCATCATGCTTACAGACATTCAGATTGCACAGCAGGCAACCCTCAAGCCCATTACCGCCATTGCGGAAGGTCTTGGCATCACCCCAGACGAACTGGAAATGTACGGTAAGTACAAAGCCAAGGTTACAGACGACGTATCCAAGAGACTGGCCGACAAAAAAGATGGGAAACTGATCTTGGTAACAGCAATCAACCCCACTCCCGCCGGCGAAGGTAAGACCACCACTACCGTTGGTCTGGGTATGGCAATGCACAAACTGGGTAAGAACAGTATCATAGCCCTTAGAGAACCCTCCCTCGGCCCTGTGTTCGGCGTAAAGGGCGGAGCAGCAGGCGGCGGTTATGCGCAGGTTCTGCCTATGGAAGATATCAACCTGCATTTCACCGGTGACTTCCATGCCATTACAGCAGCCAACAACCTTCTCTGCGCCATCATCGACAACCATATCCACCAGGGTAACGAATTGGACATCGACACCCG
>JAFQGY010000076.1 GCA_017415325.1 Clostridia bacterium | reverse complement strand
TGGGCAGCTTGCAGGCAGCGGACCATTCGTCACAGTTGCCTTTTACGGCGTGGGAGGGAATGTCGGGATATTTCTGCTGCAGTTCGGCAAAGTCGCGCCAGCCGTCACCGAGGTGGATCAGCATATCGACGGGGCCGTGGGCTAGATGGTCTTTTACGGCCTGCTGCATGAACTGGGGATTTCCGTGGGTATCGGAGAAAATGAGAATTTTCATGAGGAAACTCCTTTGGGGATGGGTGGCATTTTCGGATGGGTGGCGTATACTGGGGATGAGAGAATCATTTTTCGGAGGGGTTTTATGAAACTGGATAAAAAGATGATCGATCAGATGCTGTCTCTGCCGGATGACAAGTTATGGCAGATGTTTCAGCTGCTTTCCATGGGCAGCGGACTGAAAATGGGGGACAAAGCACCGGATCCTGCCGGTATGCGGAAGCTGCGGGCGGTACTGGAGGACATAACGGATGCGGATATTGCACGGGTGTTGGGGTTGATCGATCTGTATAAGAAGACGAAGTGAGGGGCATATGGACGGAGATCTTGGGGGGATGCTGCGGCAGATGATGGAGAACCCGCAGTTCGGAAATATGATACAGGCTGTGAAGGCGCAGATGGGTGAAGGGGATGGGACGGTGGATCCGGCGAAAATGATGGAGAAACTGCCGGAGATGATGACACTGCTGGGGCCGGTGCTGCAGGGAATGGGGACGGGACATCCCGGAGGAATGGAAGATAAAGATACTGTTGCGGGAGCGGCAGAGAATGCTGCGGATATGCAGACACAGGAGGATCCGGAGGCGCGGGAACATGGGGAAAGGGATAGTGTGATACCTTTGTTCCGGCCGGGCAGCAGGGAGAAGCGGAATAAACTTCTGGCGGCTTTGAAACCGTATCTTAGTCCGGCCAGATGTGCTATGGTGGACAGGGCGATGTCGGCTATGCAGCTGGGGGAGATTCTGGGGACGATGGCGCCGACCGGGAAACAGGAGGGGTAGGAGACAATGTATTCCAGAAGCACAGACAGAGGGGGACGACGGATCAAACTGCCGCCGGGGTATGACGGGAATGCGTTCCGGCATGACACGGGAGAAGTACGGCGGCTTGGCGGGGAACCGGAAATGAAGATCCACAGCCCGGTACTGTCAGAAGAAAATACGGAAGCTGTGGAGGAACATTCTGATCATAGGTTTGGGGGGAGAGCGCAGGGGCGTCGGGATACGACAGGGGAGAAACGGCAGGTTTTGCCCGGGTATTGGCAGGAGATCACGGAGATGGGGGAGATAGGCACTGCCGATACGGAGAACTGTGCGGACCAAACGGAATCTGCGGAGGGAGAAAGGAGACAGGCGGAAGCGGTACCGGGGGAGACACTCGCCGTGGAAAGAAAGGATGCTTTCCGGCCGGAGAAAGGCAGTGGCTCGCTGCTGGAAGGGCTGCTGGGCAGTCTTGGCAGTGAGGATTGGCTGTTGTTTCTGGTGATTCTCCTGCTTGTGGCGGACGGGAGCGATGCCTGGGATCTGATTCTGCTGCTGGGACTGCTGCTGGCTGTCAAATGATAGGTGGATTTGCCAACGGGTCGGATGGCGGGAGACCTGTCAGGAGATGCAGTAGGGAAAGGGCATCGGGGAGGGTATCGGCCAGGCGGGCATCCATATCGGCATGACGGAATTCGATTTCTTCCCGGAAACGGGTGTCCAGATACAGAGTGAATTCCAGTCCGGGCCAGTCGCGTCTGGTCTGGCTGTGGCATGTAAATGGGATATAATGCCGGTGCAGCAGATACTGCAGAAGGGTGAGGATTCCTGTATATTCCGGGAACAGGCCGGTGAGGGAGTGCAGTTCGCAGCGGGTGCTGTAAAGCAGGGGGATCCGGTCTGTTTCACAGAAAAGGGTGAGGCAGAGATAGGGATCTTCCCGGTACAGTTCCACATCGGCGGATTCTCTGTCGGACAGGACAGCCATCATATAGGACAGCAGGACAAAAATATACAGAAAAGCCGATATGGGGAAACGGATCTGGCTTTCTTCCGGCGCAACGGGGGACAGGGCAGGATGATAGTCCAGATGCAGACCGGAAAACATGAGGCTGTCGGTCAGGGCGGGGATCAGGCGGGACAGAAGGGAATGCAGATCCAGAATGGTGGGGGCGTCTGTGCTGTGCCGTTCGGTATGGTATGCCAGCAGGCACGGGGTGGTCTGTCCGGCGGCAGGGAGCGTGGAGGAGGTCTGTTCCAGTTCGGAGAGGAGACTGCGGACTGTCCGGGGCACAAACGCCAGGATAGGGGAAGTGGCGCTGTACAGATCGGAGATTGTCCGGAAGAGTCTGGTGAGAATCAGGTGGTTGGATGGGAAGCGCTTTCGCAGCATATGCATGGGCGATTGTCCCAGAGCGGCGGCTATGGCACCGGGGATGGGATCGCCTGCGGCAAGAAGCTGGGATGTGTATCGTTCGGCGAAAACAGAGGCATATGCGGTGTGGGGAAACAGCAGCAGGCTGGGAATGACGGAAGAAGGAGCGGATTTTGGCTTGCTGCGGCAGAATGAGGTGAAACGGCGGGTATCTTCTTCATTCAGCATGCCATAGAAGTCCATCTGACGGGAGATGCAGAGGTTTCTGCTATCCTGCAGGGTGGGAGGAGTTTCTTCGGTGTGGATGAAACAGATCAGGTCACTGCCGGAACGGAATACATAGTATAACATTGTTGTCTGTAAAAAACTGCATAATGAAAATGACAGGATTCCGGGGAGGTCAATACCAGGAGCCGCCTTCGGTGCGGTAGAAGGTTTCGGCGGGTTCGGTTTCTTGCTCGGGGGCAACAGGTTCGGTTCCGTCAGAGGGCAGGGTGGTGGCATAGGGATTGCTTTGGGGGATGGTTCCTTCTTCGGCGGTTTCGTCCGGCTCTGTGACGGTGTCCGGCGGAATGGGTTCGGCCAGGGTTTCGGGGCTGACTTCGTCCAGAAAATGAATGTTGGAGATGCCCATACGGATGAGGGTGTTATACTGGGCGGCCAGAAGAGTGGGGTTGGCGGCTGTCAGCAGAACGCGGAGGTTGTATACCTGGAAACTGCCGGTCAGGGAGAGGCAGATTTCTTCCAGTGTCATGCCGTTGGAGCCGGCTACTGGTATATCGGCGGCATCCATTGCGAGAAAATCCACAGCAGAAGCCAGCATCTGTACCTGCTTGGCATTGACGGCATCCAGATACACACTGACGGGAAGGGAGGCACCTACGGAGAAACTGCCTGTGCCGCTCAGCGCATTCCGGACAGACTGCAGATACCGGCGGGCATTGGTGATGGCATCGGTGTCTGCATCGTCCGGGAGGATGTCGGTCAGCAGGATTTCCTGAAAACCGAGAGTATACAGTTCGGCGGCGATGGTACTGTCCACCAGTGTGGCGGTGGCGATATCCAGATGGGAGATGGAAGAGGACATGACTGCACTGAGGCGGAGCCCCTGGGCTTTGGAGGCGGTGACAGCGCTGGCGAGCCGTGTATACAGGATGTTTTCTCCTGTGACGGCAGGCATACGCAGCAGCGTGGTCAGCGCGGGAGAGGTATACAGCAGACCGTTATTGTCTGTGACTCTGATGGAAACGGTGTCGTAGGTCTGGGCGATGGTATGGATTCTGGCGAACAGGCTGTCTTCCGTTTCATGGACAGGCAGATCCAGACCGGCGGCGGATACTTGCAGGGAAGAATAGGATTCTTCTGGTATTTCTGTATCGGTGGTCTCGATACGGCCGGCGGCATTTCCGGAGGGGGGGACACTGGATTCCAGCGCTTCTGATGCCGTTTCCACCTTATGCAGCAGGAGGTTTCCTGTGAGAATGGCCAGAGCTGTAATGATGACGGCAGCGGCCAGGATAAACAGGATCCGGAAAAAGATGGTTTTTGCCTTTTTACTGGCTTTTCTTCTAAATCTATAGTAACGCAAAGCGGACT
>JAFQGY010000075.1 GCA_017415325.1 Clostridia bacterium | reverse complement strand
TTTTTACACTTCCACCGTTTCTCTTGCCTTTTTAAGCCCCTCTGCTGTGGCTTCAACAATGGTTACTGTTCGGCGGCATCTCCGGCGGAAGAAACAAAGATAATTTCCGCACCGTTTTCCACAACCGCTTCCGTGGTGGCGGAGAAATAGTGATCCCAGCAGATCAGCATGCCGATTCTGCTGAAATCCGTATCAAACACCGGATACCCTTCCCCGGGGGTCATGCCTGTTTCCAGCTCCGTGACGGTCAGATGGGTCTTGCGGTATTTGCCCACGGTACCTCCCTGTCTGTCAAAGAGGATGGAGGTATTGTAGATTTCGCCGTTGTCGTATTCGTGGAAATTGTAGATCAGATAGCTGTGATACTGCGCCGCCTTCTGCCGCATCAGGGTACACATGCTGCCCCGGTCGGTTTCCACCTTGTCCGCAAGAGGCAGATTGACGCCTCTGTCGTACATGCATTCCCCCAGCAGGATGATATCCGGATTCTGTGCACCGGCTTTGTCCACCACGGCTGTGAGGGTTTCCCGGTTATCGGCAAGAGTCAGTCCCGGTTTGCCGGAGGGCTTCAGATAGGCAATGGCCACCTTCACCTTCCGTTCTTCCACCGGTTCGCAGGGAGTCAGAACAGGCTGGTACCAGTCTGTATGGGCATACTTCCCTTTACACCACAGTTCCAGTGTAACGGATGCGGCTTCCGGGTCTGCGGTAAGTGTGTCGGAGAAGAAAATCTTATCCCCGACCTTTCTGTTGTGCAGGGCGTGTTCTCTGAGGAGCCATTTTCCGTCGGCTTTCTTCTGGGTCAGGAGCACATATACATCGTTGGGAGATTCCGCAGTCTGACAGGTTACGGAAAAAGCATAGGTCTGTCCCGGTTCAACGGGAGCACTGCAGATCCATTTTCCCACGCCGAAGCTGTCGCTGGCAAGATCAATCTGCAGGGCGGCACCATATGGGCCTTTTGCAAACTGCGCCAGTGCTTTCGTTTCCGGTACAAAGGTTTCCCATGCATCGGATGTAATGGATGGCAGAATATTGTTTTCCGCTGCGTCCAGCCAGCTGTTGTATGCCTGCAGAGTGGCATCGGTATCGGCATAACAGCCTTTCAGCTCCGGTCTCCAGGGCAGCTCCCATTCCAGAGAAAGATATCCTGCATATTCCGATTTCTGCAGCAGATCCAGCAGATGACAAAGCGGCATTTCTCCCTCGCCAAGGGCTGTATGAACATACTGTGTACGGTTCCGGTCCCCGGAGAAAGCACCGTCCTTCAGATGAATGTGTGCCAGTCTGTCTCCCATCACCTCCAGTGTTTCCGCCGGTTCCTCACAGAATTCAATGGTGTGGATCAGATCCCACAGAGCATACAAGTTCGGGGCATCCACCGCATCAATCAGAGTCATGATGGAACGGCCGGTGGAATAGATGCTGTGGGTTTCCAGCCAGATATCCACTTTCTTTTCCGCCGCATAGGGACACAGTTCCTTCAGAAAACGGACAATCCCGTCCACATCCTGCTTCGGCACATCGCTGAACCGGGAAATCATCGCCCCCACAAACACCCGGATCGCCCGGCAATTCACGTCAGACGCCAGATCCACGCAGTCCATGGCCGTTTTCATCAGATTTTCGTCATACCGTACAATGGATACACCCGTTGCCAGATCGGTGATGTCAACACCGGTTTTATGGCACAGGGCACGGATTTCGTCCGATCTCTCCCTCCCCATACCGCAGATTTTCTGGGCAGGATCCAGCCGGATTTCCACGCCCTCCATTCCGTTCCGCACCGCACAGTCCAGCAGCTCCGGAAAGGTCAGTTCCATACAGGCAAGAGTACTGAATGCTCGTTTCATGGGAATTCCTCCTGTTCTTTACTCTATATTGATCCAGTGTATCTTCCGTTCCCCGTCCGGTACGATTTCCAGCAGGGCATATCCGGTTTCAGCCTCCCGGAAAGACGGTGTCTGTGCCAGTGTGATGCCGCCGTAGGTACCGGAAAAACCATTTCGCCTGCTGTTGCCGCAGTAGATTCCTTCCACATCCCGATGCTCAAACACC